>JALZNB010000287.1 GCA_030857905.1 Actinomycetota bacterium | reverse complement strand
GTGTCGAGGGCCTCCAACGCCGCCTCGATCTCAACCGAGGCGGCCTCGGCGACGACCTCTATGTCGAAGTGTCGGCCCGCGATGGCGGCCACCGACAGCACCTCGGCCGCGGTCCGCGGTAATCGGGCGATGCGGCGTAGCACCACCTCGCGCACCGGCGCGGGCACCGGCGCCGTGTGGGGTTGATCCACGCGCTGTTCGCTGGTCAACAGTTTGATCAGTTCCCGCAGGAAGAACGGGTTGCCCTCGGTGCGCGCCCACAGGGCTTCCGCGGTGTGCTCACCGATTTCCTCGTGGAGGATGGTGCTGGCCAGAGTTCGCGTTTCCTGGACATCCAAACCGGTGAGCTCTATCCGCGTCATTCCCGCGCGGGCCAACGCGGCCAGCGTCTCGGCCAGGATCGCCGCCTCGCCCGACTCGTACGACACGGCCAGCAGCAGCCGACTCGCGGGCACCGACTCGGCGAGGTGGGCCAGCAGCCGCAATGAGCTGACGTCCGCTCGATGCAGGTGATCAAGCAGTACCACCAGCGGTGCGGTGTGGGACGCGTCGGTCAGGTAGTGGACGATCGCCTCGAACCGACGCAGCGTGGTACCGGCCACGTCCCCGCCGTCCACCATCTGCCGGGTGTCCCCCTCCAGCAGCTCGACCACCGGTGCCGGTATCGACCGCTGCGGGAAGCAGGTACCCACCGCGCGCAGCACCTGCTCCCAGAGCCACAGTGGCGGTGCGGCGACGTGCTCGGGGCAGGTGCCCCAGAGCACCGGCACACCCGCCAGTTCGGCGAAACGCCGCAGTAGGCTGGTTTTGCCGATCCCCGGTTCCCCGGACACCGTCACCACCCGCCCCTGTCCGGTCGCGGCCGCGGTCAATGCCTCGGCCAGTTGCCGCAGCTCCACTTCGCGACCGACGAAGACGTCCCCGTCCGCGACCGGCGAGGGTGATGGACCAGCGCCGACCTGCGGTGAGGCCACAAGCGGGCTGGGCACTGTCATGGTCGGGACAGCGGGTGTCGGGTGCCAGTCGAGAGTCGGGGCCTGGTTCAGGATCTCCCGCTCGACCTGTTGCAACGCCGGTCTGGGGTCGATGCCCAGCTCTTCGGCCAGTCGCGTCTGGATGGTCCGCAACACTCCCAGCGCGTCGGCCTGCCGTCCGGACCGGTACAACGCCAAGCTCAACAGCTCACAGCCGTATTCGCGCAGCGGATGGGCCTGGATGAACGCCTCCAGTTCGGCGGCCGCCACCTCATGGCCGCCCACCGCGAGCAGCGCCGCGCAGCGTGCCTCGACAACCGAGAGCCGCAACTCCTCCAGCCGCGCCACCTCCGGCATCACACACGTGGCATTGGCCACCTCCGCGTACGCCTGCCCCCGCCACAACGCCAAGCCGGCCTCGAACTCGGCCAACGCCTGCTGCGGGTCACCCCGATCCCACGCCTGCCATCCGGCCGTGGCGCGCTCACCGAACCGATGCACATCGATGTCGACGACGCCGCTGTCCAGCAGATAGCCCCGGGGGCACGTGCGCAACACCGTCGCCGGTGTCCGGGGAGCCCGATCGGGTTCCAGCACCCGGCGCAGGTTGGCCACATAGGCCTGAAGTGAGGTCATCGCCGATGGCGGCGGGTGCCCCGCCCACAACGCCTCCAACATGACGTCCACTGCCACCGACTGACCCACGCGACTCACCAACAGCGCGAGCAGCGCACGCTGTTTGGGCGCTCCGAGATCGACCGGCCGCCCGGCGACCACCGCCTCCACCGGACCCAGCGCACGGAACTCCACCATGGCCTGGGAAGCACCCCGCACCCCCGGCGACCCGACCACGGCGGGTCTGCTGGAACCCTGCAGTGCGCGATGTGACGTCCCAACGACTCCAGAGTTAGTCATATGTTGCTTCTTCCGACGCCAACAGCACGAACGTGTAGCGATAGGCCATGCCGATGATCAGGACGACGGTGCGCGACGCGGCGGGGCCACACAGCGCGGCGCGCGGGCGCGTGCACGATGCCGTCACTGTCGAGAAGCTCGCGGACAGCACCATGATGTCGGTGAAGATCTACGCGAACAGCCTCATTGGCCTGACGAAAGAGCCCACCGGCGGTGTCCGGGCGGCCGCGAACGACAGCGGGCCCCCGTCCATGGTCACGAACATGGACCATCGAATGCGCCAGAGTGGCGACCGGCGGCTTGGCTCGAAAGCCGCTTCGCGGCGCAGGCACGACCTCGCGGGCGGTCGGCGGGGTGTAGGCGATGAAGCTGTGCTGGGTCAGCTCTGCATCTCCTCGTTCGGATGATCGGTATTCGATCGTACCGACGCGGGAGTGCTACGCCACTAGGGGGATGATCTTCACACAGGGCGAGGAATCACCCCGCGTACCTCGGGGAGTTCGACACCGCGTGACGATCCCGCCGGACCTCGGTCCGACGGGATCGCCCTACACCACCGAAAATCGAACAACCCCGGTGTCGGCCACTGTGGTCAGACGCGGTCCATCGCGGTGGCGACGTCCTTGAGGAACGTCCGCTCCACTCCGGTCGGGAGCATGACCACGATGCGGTCGACCCCCGCGGCGACATAGTCGTCGAGCCGATCGAGGCGGGCGAGGAAGACCGTGATCTCCATCCGCCCACGGCCTGCCGCGGCGGCCCGCTCCTGGAGCTCGGTGACCCGCGACCCGAAGAAGCCCATGTCGTCGTGGTGACCGGGCATCCACCCGTCACCGAAGGCCAGCACCCGGTCGAGCACGGTGGGGCCGTCGCCGCCGACGAACACCGGCGGGCTCGGGTGCTGACGCGGTTTCGGCCAGGAGTAGATGGGATCGAACTGGACGTACTTGCCGCGGAATTCCGCTTTTTCGTTCGTCCAGATCTCCCGCATGGCCGCCATCCGCTCGGCCATCAGGTCCATCCGAGTGGCTGGATCGGTGCCGTGGTGCCGCATCTCCTCGCGGTTCCACGGCGAGCCGACGCCGACCCCGAACAGCAGCCGTCCGTTCGACAACTGGTCGAGGGTGGCGATCTCCTTGGCCAGCCAGATGGGGTCCCGCTGCACGACAAGGCAGATCCCGGTGCCGATCCGCAGGGTCGAGGTGACCGCGGCCATCGAGGCCAGGGTGATGAGCTGATCGCGGTTGCGGTAGAAGTCGCGAGGCATGTCACTGCCCGCTTCCTCGAATCCCGCGCTCAGGTCCTCCCGGTCGGCGATGTTGACGGTCTTCTCGTTCCCGGTGCCGAAGCGGAGCCTGCGGGTCACCGGCACGTGGCTGTGGTCGGGCGCGAAGACCGACTCGATGCCGAGTCCCTCGGCCTCGCGGGCGAGCTCGAGCGGGTCGAGACCCTCGTCCGAGTTCATGGAGAACACACCGAACTTCATTCTTCTTCACCTCTACTTGTCCGTCGCGGACGTCGGGTCCGCCGGTGTTTCAGGTCCTGCTGCTGGGTGAGACGGCACCGGCGGTCCCGGCGGATACCGCTCCGCTATCGGAGGAGCACCTGGCCGGGCTCGTAGTCGCCCGCTGCGGGCAGCCGGACGATGACGTTTATGCGGTTGAAGGCGTTGATGATGGCGATGGTGGACACCAGGGCGGCCAGCTGGTCCTCGTCGTAGTACTTGGCGGCGTTCGCCCACGCCTCATCCGTGACACCACCGGCCGCGTCGGCGATGCGGGTGCCCTGCTCGGTCAGTTCCAGGGCGGCGCGCTCGGCATCGGTGAAGACCGTGGCCTCTCGCCACACCGCCACCAGGTGCAGGCGCACCGCGGTCTCCCCGGCGTGGGAGGCGTCCTTGCTGTGCATGTCGGTGCAGAAGCCGCAGCCGTTGATCTGACTGGCGCGCAGCCGCATCAGCTCCTGCGTCGCGACGGGCAGCGTCGACCCCCCGGCGGCGTGGTGCGCCGAGGTGAGGTGCTTCAGGACCTTGTTTACCACCGGGTTCTCGAAGATGTTCAAGCGAGCATCCATGGCGAGCTCCTCTGCCGTTGCTGGTGTTTACACATCTCTGACTGGTTGTACATCCGGGACGAGGCAGCTCGGCACGATGTGACAGGAGCGAGTGTGACGTAGGCCATATCGTCGCTCCTCGCTCATCATGATCGCCCCTGGGGGCACAGCTTCCGCTCGCATCAAGGGTTCTCGCACCGGGTAAATGTCATGCGAGCCCGGTCGAACGAACCCCTAGATCCCGGACCGGACTCGGCCGATCACGCGATCTTCGTGGCGCACAGGATGGCCGGTATGGGAATGACGTCCGACGGGATCTCCGCGGGATCCTTGGTGATCGCCTTCGTGACCTCGAAACCGCATTCCTCCAGCCAACTCTGATACGTCGACATCTTCTGCGGCCCGCCCTGGCCCATGGTGCAGCCGATGAAGAAGGAGGGGAAGAAGTCGACGTTGTAGTTGTCGGAGTCCTTGATGTTCTCGGGATACACCGGAACCATGACGTTGACCTGGCCGCCGACCTTCAGCGACTTGTTGACGTTGCCAAGGATCTTGACGACGTCGTCCTTGTCGAACATGTCCAGGAAGTGCTTGATCATCACGACGTCGAAACCCGAGGGAACTTCCTTGAAGACGTCACCGCCGATGAACGAGCAGTGCTCGTCCACGCCGTGAGTCCGGAAGTTCTCCAAGCACTCGCTTTCCTTCTCGGGAAGGTCGAACGTGGTCACTCGAAGACCGGGCGACGCCTTGTGCTGGTAGGCGTGAATCGCCCCGAGACCCGTGTTCCCGGCGAGGTCGAGCACCTGCGAACCAGAGGGCACATCGACGTTCTCGAAGAACCACGGGTCGATGTGAGCGGTGACGGAGTTCATCAACTTCGCCCAGGAGTCGCGCAGGTCCTGGTGCTCGGCCACAGCGCCGTACAGGTTTCCGTCGAATCCATAGAGCTTGTCCAGGCCGACGACCGTACCGGTCCGCACGCTGTCGGTGAGGTAGAACAGTTGCCTGAGCGCGACGACCTTGATCATGTTCATGTACTTCAGCGCGCGCTGAAGGTCGGCGTTCTCCAGGTCCGCGAGCGCGTCGAGGGCATAACCGCCGGAACCCGCGTCATAGGAAAGGAAACTCTCCTTGACCAACAGCTGCAACAACTGCTCCACCGCATCCGGCTTGACACCGACAGCATCGCCAA
>JALZNB010000286.1 GCA_030857905.1 Actinomycetota bacterium | reverse complement strand
ACATGACGCAGACCCGGTGACACAGCGCGGCGGCGAGGTCGAGATCGTGGGTGACGAACACCATGCCCAGCCCCCGTTCGGCCCGCAGTCGCAGCAGGATCGCCAGCACCTCGGCCTGCGTGGTGGGGTCGAGCGCGGTGGTCGGCTCGTCGGCCAACAACAGGTCCGGGTCGCCCGCCAACGCGGCCGCGATCACCACGCGTTGCAGCATCCCGCCGGAGAACTCGTGCGGATACCGTCGTAGAGCGCGCACGGAATCGGCGATACCCACCTGGTCCAACAGATGCGCGGCCCGGGACAGCGCGGTGCGGCGGCTCACCCCCGGCAGTGCGCGCAGCCCCTCGGTGAGGAAGTCACCCACGGACCGGACCGGGTTCACCGCGGCGCGGGGATCTTGGAAGACCATCGCCGCGGTCCTCAACCGCGATCGTCTCACCGTCGACGCGTCCGCGGTGAGCATGTCGATCCCCGCGAGCAGAACACGGCCTGAGGCGACCGCGCGCGCCGGGAGCAACCCGAGCACGGCCTTGGCGGTGACGGACTTGCCGGACCCGGACTCGCCGACCAAGCCGACGATCTCGCCTCGGTCGACCCGCATGGTGACCCCGTCGACGAGCGGGCGTGCCGCCGTCGGCAACGTGACGGTGAGTCGATCGATGAGAAGAAGCGGCTGGGACGACTCTCCGGTGCTCATCGGTTCTCCCGACGGGCGACGCGGTCGGCGATGCCTTCGCCGACCAGGGTGAAGGCGACGACGACGACCACGATGCAGATCCCGGGAACGACAGCGGGCAGCATGGCGCCTTCGAGGATCGCGGGCTGACCTTCCTTGATCATGGTCCCCCAGTCCGGGGTGGGCGGCTGGACACCGAAGCCGAGATAGGACAGCGCGGCGAGATCCATCAGCGCGTACCCGAAGTTCAAGGTGGCCTGGGCGAGGATCACCGGCAGGATGTTGGGCAGGACGTGCCGCACGGCGATGCTCCAGGCGCTGAAGCCCTGTACCCGATAGGCGGCGACGTACGGCTTGGCCGCTTCCTGGAGCATCGCGGAACGGGTCAACCGAGCGATGTAGGGCGTGTACGCCACCGTCATCGCCACGACGGGGGCCGTGAGTCCCGGCCCGACCACGGCGACAGCGAGAATCGCGAGAAGCAATCCCGGGAACGCGAAGACGATCTCCAGGGAACGGGACAGCGCGACGTCCACCAACCCGCCGCGCCACGCCGACCAGG
This sequence comes from Actinomycetota bacterium, assembly GCA_030857905.1. Taxonomy (GTDB): domain Bacteria; phylum Actinomycetota; class Actinomycetes; order Mycobacteriales; family Pseudonocardiaceae; genus Actinokineospora. The sequence continues at coordinate 1,616 of JALZNB010000286.1, read as the reverse complement.
AACCGAGCACCACGCCCGCCACACTCGACGCGACGACCACCGTGAACGGGCCGAGCAGACTCGCTCGCGCGCCGTGGATGAGGCGCGACAAGGTATCCCGCCCGGACAGGTCCGCGCCGAGAAGGTATTCGGCGCCTGGTCCGGCGAGAGTCGCCGAAAGGTTCACCGCGAGCGGGTCCGCGGGAGCGACGATGTCGGCCAGCAGGGCCAACGACGACACCACTACCAGCACCGCGACCGCGATGGTGAACACCGGTCCGGCGCCACCACCGAGACGGAATCGGCGCGCCAGGGCCACAGTGACGACGGGGGTGCTCAACGCGGTCCGCGCTTCGCCCAGGTCGACCCGACGCGCGGGTCCAACAGCGGCCCGACGAGATCGACCAGCAGGTTGACCAAGACGAATGCCACTACGACGAGCAGACACACCGCCTGTACGACAGGGAAGTCCTTGGCGATGACCGACTGCACCAGCAGCGATCCGAGACCCGAAAGCCCGAATCCGATCTCGACCACGGCCGTGGTGACGAACGTGCCCGCGATGATCAAACCGGTGATCGCGGTGATGGGTCCCGCGGCGTTGCGCAGTACGTGCCGCCGGATCACCGCGTGCCCCGGCAACCCACGACCCCGCGCCACCTCCACGTGGTCCCGCGACAACTCGGCGAGCATCGCCGAACGGGTCACCCGCGCGAGCAACCCGATCGTCCCCAGTGCCAACGCCACCGCGGGCAAGGTGAGGTGCGTGAGGCGGCCCGCGAAACCCTCACCGTTGCCGTATGCGGGCAACAGGCCGAGACCGACGCTGAACACCGCGGACAAACCGATCACCGCGACGAACGACGGCGTCGCGGCGGCCACCGTCGTCCCGACGAGCAGCGTGCGGTCCAGCGGACCCGGGCGCAACGCCCCCACGATGCCCACCATCAGCCCCACGACGACGATGAGCAGGGCCGAATACCCCACGAGCCACATCGTCGTGGTCAGTCTGGCCCCGATCAGACCCGCCACATCCTGCCGAAACTGCAACGACCGGCCGAAGTCGCCCGTGAGCACTCCCCCCGCCCAGCGCAGGTATTGTTCGATCAGGGGCTCGTCCAAGTGGTACTGCGTCCGCACGACGGCAAGCGCTTCGGGGGTCGGTGCCCGGCCGCGCAGCAGGAACTCCTCCGGCGAGCCGGGGGCGGCGTGCGTCGCGCCGAAGACCAGCAGAGACGTCACCCACAGTGTTCCGACCAGACCCGCCAGCCGGGCCAGCGCGTACCGGGCGACGGCCATCAGTTCGCCGCTCCGAGCTGCGCGGCCCAGGGGTAGTACAGGTAGGCGTTGGTGGCAGGCGCGCCGGTGATCCTCTTGTTCATGAACACCGAGTTCGGCGCGTGCGCGATCGGCAACCACAGGAGCTGTTCGGTGACCGTCTTCTGCAGGTCGGCGACGATCTCGGCCCGCCGGACCGGATCGGATTCCGCGAGAGCCTTGGCGTACAGCGCGTCGTACGCCGGGTCGTCGTAGCCTCCGTAGTTGGCGAAACTGGTGCTCTCCCAGTTCTGGTAGATCTGCAACGCGTCAGCCACGTCGGCATACCAGCTGGTGTAGAACAGATCGATGCCCTCACG
>JALZNB010000351.1 GCA_030857905.1 Actinomycetota bacterium | reverse complement strand
CACCTCGGGCAGTCGCCGTTCGTCGACACCGCCGATGGCGAACCACGGCCGATCGGTCGCCGACCCGGCCACCGCCCGCACGAGGTCGAGCCCGGGCGCGTCTCGACCCGGTTTCGTCGGCGTCGGCCAGCACGGGCCGGTGCAGAAGTAGTCCACGCCCGGCTCCACGGCGGCCGCCGTGGCCTGACTCACATCATGGGTCGAGCGGCCGATCACGATGTCGTCGCCGACGATCCGGCGGGCCTGCCCGACCGGCAGGTCGTCCTGTCCGAGGTGGAGCACATCGGCACCAGCGATGAGCGCGACGTCGGCCCGGTCGTTGACCGAGAGCAGCGCGCCGCGGGCCGCGCAGACCTCGGCGATCGTGGCCAGCGCCCGCAGCTCGGGGCCCGCTTCCAGCGGCGTGCCCCCGGTCTTGTCGCGGAGCTGCACGATGTCGACACCGCCCGCGATCGCCGCGTCGACGAACTCGGCGAGATCGCCCTGGCGGGTACGCGCGTCAGTGCACAGATACAGCCGCGCGGCCGTGAGCTTGGCCCTGATCCGCGCCCCATCCAGTCCTGGCATGGAGCCCACGTTAGTGGCTGCGCTACGGTGGGAATCGGTCGCACGGGAGTCCGGTGAACGGGCTGAGAGGGAGCTGACCAGCTCCGACCGTCGAACCTGATCCGGGTCATGCCGGCGCAGGGAGCGTGATGATGTGAGTTCCGACCCCGGGCTGGTCGCTGTCGTCGGCGGCGGCGTCATCGGGTTGTCCGTGGCGTGGTGTCTGGCCGACGCCGGGTACCCCGTCGCCCTGATCGATCCGGCGCCCGCCGAAGGCGCGTCCTGGGTGGCTGGCGGGATGTTGGCGCCGGTCACCGAGTCGTGGCCGGGGGAGGACGACGTCCTCGCCCTGGGCAGCGCGTCGTTGCGGCGGTGGCCGTCGTTCGCCGAGCGGTTGGCTCGCCACGGTGGCGACCCGGGGTTGCGGACCGAGGGGACGCTGGTGGTCGCACTGGACGCCGCGGACGCCGCGACCCTCGACGTGCTCGCCGATCACCTGCGTGGTCTCGGCCGCGAGGTCGACCGGTGCACCGGACGGGAGTTGCGCGGGCTTGAGCCGACCATCGGGCCGCGTGTCCGAAGTGGACTCTCGGTGCCCGGTGACCTGGCCGTGGACAACCGCGCGTTGCTGCGCGCCTTGCGGTCGGCCGCCGAACGGTGTGGGGTGCGGTTCGTCGCCGCGCGGGCCCGGTCGGTCCGGTCCGGGATCGTCGAGCTGGCCGACGGGACCACTGTGGAGTGTTCGACGGCGGTGATCGCGGCCGGGGCCTGGAGTCGTGAGCTGCATCCGGGTCTCGCCGGGGTGGTCCGCCCGGTCAAGGGTGAGATCCTGCGGCTGCGGGCTCGTCGCGGCGCGCTTCCCGCGCCGCTCAGGACGATCCGTGCCCACGTGGAGTCCCGGCAGGTGTACCTGGTCCCGCGCGATGACGGCGAACTCGTGCTCGGTGCCACCCAGTACGAGGCCGGGTTCGACACCGATGTCACCGTCGGCGGTGTCCGCGATCTGCTCGCCGACGCCGAACAGGTGTTGCCGGGTATCGGCGAGTACGCCCTCGTCGAGACGGCCGCGGGCCTACGCGCGAGCAGCCGGGACAATCTGCCGCTGCTGGGTTGGCTGGAACCGGGTGTGCTCGCCGCCACCGGCCACCACCGCAACGGGCTCTTGCTCGCACCGGTCACCGCCGAGGCGGTACTCGCCATCCTGCGGGCCGAGGACCTGCCCGCCCATGTCCGCGCGGCAGACCCGGCCCGTTTCAGCCCCGACGGAGGAGGAACCCGATGAGGATCGAGGTCAACGGCACCACCCACGAGGTCGCGGACGGCTCGACCGTCGCCGACGTGCTTGTCGCGCTGCGGCATACCGGGCCGGGCATCGCGGTCGCGCTGGCCGATGAAGTGGTGCCGCGCGCCCAACACGCGACCACGCCCCTGTCCGACGGTGCCGCGCTGGAAGTGCTCACCGCGGTACAGGGAGGCTGACCATGGACGATCCACTGATCATCGCCGGCCGCCAGTTCTCGTCGCGGCTCATCACCGGTACCGGGGGAGCGACGAACCTGGCCGTTCTCGAACGCGCTCTGGTCGCGTCGGGCACCGAACTGACCACGGTGTCGCTGCGCCGGGTCGACGCCTCCGGGGGAACCGGCGTGCTGGAAGTGCTGCGTCGTCTGGGAATCGAACCGCTGCCGAACACGGCGGGCTGCCGGACGGCCGCCGAGGCCGTGTTGACCGCCCGGCTCGCCAGGGAGGCGCTGGGGACGAACTGGGTCAAGCTGGAGGTCATCGCCGACGACCGCACGCTGCTGCCCGAACCGTTCGAGCTGGTGGACGCGGCCCGGACCCTGGTCGACGACGGGTTCGTGGTGCTTCCGTACACCAACGACGACCCCGTCCTGGCGCTGCGGCTGGAAGAGGCCGGGTGCGCGGCCGTGATGCCGCTCGGGTCGCCGATCGGCACCGGGTTGGGCATTCGCAACCCGCACAACATCGAGCTGATCGTGGCCAGGGCCGGGGTGCCGGTGGTCCTGGACGCGGGCATCGGCACAGCCTCGGACGCGGCGCTGGCGATGGAGCTGGGCTGCGCCGCGGTGCTCTTGGCGACGGCGGTGACGCGGGCGGAGGACCCGGAGAAGATGGCATCGGCGATGCGGTCGGCCGTGGTCGCGGGCCGGTTGGCGCGTGCGGCCGGTCGGATACCGCAGCGGTTGTGGGCGCGAGCGTCCAGCCCGCCCCGGTGATCGCCGATCGTTCGACCCGCCCGGACCGCTTCGGTGGCGCGGATCATTAATTCGTTCACGTGAGAGGCACTCCGGTCGATCGACCGGAGTGCCTGCACGCTTACTTCAGGGGTCGGGATCAACCCACCTTGAGTGAGCGGATCGTGTAGGTGCCCTGAAGGTTTCCCCGCTTGCCTGATTCCGTGCTGCCAATCTTGTCCCGGAAGTCCTGCGATCCGTAGTAGGTCGCCTTGGAGCTGGTGCGGTTCCACACCGAAAGCGGCTTCTTCAATCCCCAGGAGCAGATCTCGTTGGCCTTCTTGTGGCTTTCGGAGTATTGGCACCGATCACCTGTGCCGTTGGCTCCCGTGAAGAAGCAGACGTAGCCGACCGAGCAGTTCCAGTCGGCAGCGGCGGGCACCGAGTGGGCCTCGGCCGAGGCTGTCGGTGTCGCCACCATGAGGGTGCCTGTGCACAGCACCGCCGCGGCCACCAGTTTCGCGGCAGCGGACACGGTAGACCTGAAACCCACGAGAATCACTCTCCCCTAATTCGCGGCACGATCGGGTATCCGATCGAATCGTGGTGATCCGATGTCGGACAGGGCATGACGTCATTCGTTGTGCGCACACGTTCGACGATCAATCAGGGTGTGGATTGTCGCGCGAAGAAAGGAATTGCCTCGGTGCATGGATTTCATGTCCGTTGATCCCTCCCAGGCGTACTCGGCGAGCCTGGCACGCGAATGACGGTCGGGGCAAGGAATCGGCTCGCGCGACACGCAAGTTCACGCGTAAGTGGGACCTAATGTCCAGCGGTTCGGGGAATCTCATTACGCGAGGTAATGGATTGGGTCATGCGTCACGCCACGGTAGGTCTGGCAGGGCCGACATCGCCGAGATGCTGCCCGCCGCGTTCAGTTCCTCGGTCCGTCCGGCTAACAGAAAGGTGCGTAAGCGCCTGTCCTGGCCGTCGACCGGGGTTTCACCCGTCAGCAGGAACGGCAGCAGCAGCCGCCAGTACGCCACCACGTTCGCCCTGCGTCGATCAGCGGCACGCAGGTAGGAGACCGCGACCCGCATGAGGTGTTCGTTGTAGGTCATCGATAACGGCATACCCGTGTGGTCCCACGCCCAGCGCGTTTGATCCGCCCCCGCGCAGGACAGGCAACTCGCCTCACCCGTTCCCAATTCCGCCCGGCACGACTGGCAGATCAACAGCCGCATCGCCCAGTCGGTGCAGGTCCACGGATGGGTGCCGGGGGAGTCGACCAATACCCGGTTGGCCAGTTCGCGTTCCTCCGGCTCGCCTGCCACCACGCTCTCGGCGTCGAGCAGGGCGGCCCAGTCCGCCACCCAGTACGAATCGATCTTGGTGGCGCACGGCGAGCAGCCGGGATAACCCCGCCCGATGGGGTCGCCGCAGCCTGGACACGGCTTGGCGACCTCCGGTCGACTCAGGAGGCGCGCTCCAGGCGGGTACGGCTGCCCCATGAAAGCAAACTCTAGGGCCTACCTGATCACTCCCGCACCCGAAAGAGCGACCTCCTCGACAAGATCCGCTGTCCGGCGGACCCCGGTTCGTCCGATGCTCACTTGGCAGGCCGCCGCCCGCCGGCTATGGTCGGCCGGACAACTGAATACGCACCGCGGGAGCTCGCGCCATGGCGGGCTGAGAGGGCGGCTGGTGTCCACGTCAAGGACCCGGCGCCGCCGACCGCTGAACCTGACCGGGTAATGCCGGCGTAGGAAGGACTTCTCTCGTGACCGCACTTGACGACCGCTCCGTGCGTCCCACCGTCACCACCGGGCCGATCATCGGCTCGCGCAAGGTGTACCTCGACGCGGGTGACGGACTGCACATCCCCACCCGGCGGGTCGAGCTGACCAATGGTGACCACGTCGACCTCTACGACACCTCTGGTCCCTACACCGACGACACCGCCACCATTGATGTCCACAGTGGACTCCCGAAGCTGCGGGAGAGCTGGATCGCCGAGCGCGAGCCGGTCGGCGGCGCCGTGTCGCAACTCGCCTATGCCAAGGCCGGGATCATCACCAAGGAGATGCGGTATGTCGCCGCGCGGGAGGGCATGGCCGCCGAGTTCGTCCGCGACGAGGTGGCCATCGGCCGCGCGGTGATCCCGGTGAACCGGTGTCACCCCGAGGTGGAGCCCGCGATCATCGGCAAGAAGTTCCTCGTCAAGATCAACGCCAATATCGGCAACTCGGCCGTGTCGTCCTCGATCGAGGACGAGGTCGACAAGATGGTGTGGGCGAGCCGGTGGGGCGCGGACACCATCATGGACCTGTCCACCGGCAAGCGCATCCACGAGACCCGCGAGTGGATCATGCGCAACTCGCCGGTCCCGATCGGCACCGTGCCGATCTACCTGGCGCTGGAGAAGGTCGACGGCGATCCGACCAGGCTGTCGTGGGAGGTCTACCGCGACACCGTGATCGAGCAGTGCGAGCAGGGCGTCGACTACATGACCGTGCACGCGGGCGTGCTCCTGCGCTACGTTCCGCTCACCGCCAGGCGGGTCACCGGCATCGTCTCGCGCGGCGGGTCGATCATGGCAGCCTGGTGTCTCGCGCACCACAAGGAGAGCTTCCTCTACACGCACTTCGAAGAACTCTGCGACATTCTGCGCGCCTACGACGTCACCTTCTCCCTCGGTGACGGCCTGCGCCCGGGGTCCATCGCCGACGCCAACGACGAGGCCCAGTTCGCCGAACTGCGCACGCTGGGCGAGTTGACCCACGTCGCCAGGGCCAAGGACGTCCAGGTGATGATCGAGGGTCCCGGCCACGTGCCGATGCACAAGATCGCCGAGAACGTGCGGCTCGAAGAGGAACTCTGCGGCGAGGCCCCGTTCTACACCCTCGGTCCACTCGCGACGGACATCGCGCCCGGCTACGACCACATCACCTCGGCCATCGGCGCCGCGCAGATCGGCTGGCTCGGCACCGCGATGCTCTGCTACGTCACGCCGAAAGAGCACCTCGGCCTGCCCAACCGCGACGACGTGAAGACCGGCGTGATCACCTACAAGATCGCCGCCCACTCCGCCGACCTCGCGAAGGGCCACCCGCGCGCGCAGGAGCGCGACGACGCGCTGTCCCGGGCGCGCTTCGACTTCCGGTGGACAGACCAGTTCAACCTCGCCCTCGATCCGGACACCGCGCGCTCGTTCCACGACGAGACACTCCCGGCCGAGCCCGCGAAGACCGCGCACTTCTGTTCCATGTGCGGGCCGAAGTTCTGTTCGATGCGGATCAGCCACGACGTGCGCAAGTACGCCGAGGACAACAATCTGTCTACAGTGGACGCCATCGAGGCAGGCATGGCCGAGAAGTCGGCGGAGTTCGTCGATCACGGCAAGCAGGTGTACCTGCCCGTCGTTCAGCAGTGACCAGGAAAGCGACGCCGCCATGATCGAGGACACCACTGTGACGACTCCGCCGAGAACGCTGACCATCGCCGGTTCCGATTCCGGCGGCGGCGCGGGTATCCAGGCCGACCTGCGGACGTTCTTCGCCTGCGGGGTCCACGGGACGACCGCGATCACGGCGGTGACGGTGCAGAACTCGTTGGGGGTCAGCGGGTTCGTCACCCTGCCGCCGGA
>JALZNB010000249.1 GCA_030857905.1 Actinomycetota bacterium | reverse complement strand
TGCCCAAACCGGCCTGCGCCAGCTTGCGTCTCTGATCCGCGCGCATCCCGGCCACCAGCGAAAGATCCCGGTCGGCCGCCCGCCCGTCCGCGCAGTGCTTCGCGAAGGAACAGCCCCCGCAAGCCGGGCGTTCATCGGCCCACAACTGGTCGGGCAGCACGGGGTCCTGAGTGACCTGTTGGTCGAGTCTGCGCAACAGCGGCAGGAAGTCGTCAACGCGCAAGGTCGCGGTGCTGCCGTCGCCCAACAGTAGGTGCATGTTCTGGCCGCTGGGCCACCCCGCCCGCCGCAACGCGTCGGCGTACGCGGCCACCTGGATCACCGCGGATGGCCGGACCCGTCGGGCCAACTTGGTGTCGTACACCTCGTAGAGCCCCTGGCTGTCCCGCACGAGGAAGTCCGCCCGGCCGGTGAACGAACCGTCGGTGAACACCGGCTGATAGACGACCTCCGCGCCTGCGGCCAACGCCGCCGCGGTCTCAGCGGCTGCGACATTCACGTCCCGCGCATCGATCTCCACCACCACGCTGAACCGGCTCTTCATCACCGCGAGCGTCGACGCCTCGTGCGCGCGACCGTGCTTGACCGCCACCTGGTCCTTCGGCCCGTCCGGCCGCGGCGCCCCTGGAAGTCCCGCGGCGAACGCACGGCTCAACGTGCTCCGATGCGCGCAATCCAGGAGGTCGGCGAGATCGGAGGGGGTGTACACCGCGGAAAGTCTGGCAGTCACCCGACCCGGCGCCGTCCTGACACGCCGATGTCAAGGCCGCGCGTGAGGGTGTAGGTCACCGCGAACTCCGCCGAGTACTGGGATACCCCCGGCGGGCGAATCGCCTCGGTCATCAGCTTCGCCAAGGCCGAGATCACCGGCGAGCGCTACGACGGCGGCGACCACGGCAGGACCGACCTCTGATCAGGCGCGGGCGGGCATGACCCGCGTTGTTCGGCCAGGCCAGCCAGGCGGCGGGCCGGTCACAAGGACGCGATCAGCCGCTCGACACGTTCGTCCACGGCGCGGAACGGGTCTTTGCACAACACGGTGCGCTGTGCCTGATCGTTGAGCTTGAGATGGACCCAGTCGACGGTGAAGTCGCGTCCGGCCTGCTGGGCGGCGGCGATGAAATCGCCGCGCAGCTTGGCCCTGGTTGTCTGCGGCGGAGTGTCCTTGGCGGCCTCGATCTCACCGTCGTCGGTCACCCGCGTCACCAGGTCCTTGCGCTGGAGCAGGTCGAAGATGCCGCGACCACGCCGGATGTCGTGATAGGCGAGGTCGAGCTGGGCGATGCGCGGGCTGGACAGCTCCAGGTCGTGCTTGCCGCGGTAGCGCTCGATCAGGCGGTGCTTGATCGCCCAGTCGATGTCGCGGTCGATCCGGCTCAGGTCCTGTGCCTCGATCGCGTCGAGCACCTTGCCCCACAGGTCGATCACCCGCTGCGCGAGCGGGTCCGGCGAGCGGCGGGCGACGTGTTCCACGGCCTTGGAGTAGTACTCGCGTTGGATGTCCAGCGCGGAGGCCTCCTTGCCGCCCGCGAGGCGTACCAGGCGGGTGCCGGTGAGGTCGTGGCTGATCTCCCGGATGGCGCGGATCGGGTTGTCCAGGCTGAAGTCCCGGAACTGGACGCCGTCCTCGATCATCTCCAGCACGAGGTTGGCGGTGCCGACCTTGAGCAGCGTGGTCGGCTCGGCCATGTTGGAGTCGCCGACGATCACATGCAGCCGCCGGTAGCGCTCGGCGTCGGCGTGCGGTTCGTCGCGGGTGTTGATGATCGGCCGCGACCTGGTGGTGGCGCTGGAGACGCCCTCCCAGATGTGCTCGGCCCGCTGCGAGAGGCAGTAGACCGCGCCGCGCGGGGTCTGCAGGACCTTGCCCGCCCCGCAGATGAGCTGGCGGGTGACCAGGAACGGCAGCAACACGTCGGCGATCCGGGAGAACTCGCCCGCCCGGGTCACCAGGAAGTTCTCGTGGCAGCCGTAGGAGTTGCCCGCCGAGTCGGTGTTGTTCTTGAACAGGAAGATGTCGCCGCCGATGCCCTCGTCGGCGAGGCGGCGCTCGGCGTCGACGAGCAGATCCTCCAGGATCCGCTCCCCCGCCTTGTCGTGGGTGACCAGTTGGACCAGGTCGTCGCACTCGGCCGTGGCGTACTCCGGGTGCGATCCGACGTCCAGGTAGAGACGAGATCCGTTGCGCAGGAAGACGTTCGAGGAACGCCCCCACGAAACCACCCGCCGGAACAGGTACCGCGCGACCTCGTCCGGTGACAGTCTGCGCTGCCCGTGGAACGTACAGGTCACGCCGAACTCGGTCTCGATGCCGAAGATCCGCCGCTGCATCCTCCCAGCCTAGGCGCTCCGACCGTCTCCGACCGTGCGCCGTTCGGGGAGGTCCACCCAATTGTTGCCAAGCGATCGGTGACCCAGTGTCCACCGAAGTCGGGTTGGTCCGGCGGGGGAAGCCGCTGTCCTGTTGAATCTGGGATCATGTTCGGACGAGTCCGCCGGTCGGCGCGCAGAGTGAACCGGGTGGACCAGGATCTGGTTCGCCGCAGTGCGGCTCTCCCGCACACTCCCCTCGACGAGGGCCTCAAACGGCTGTCCAAGTCCGCGAACAAGGGCGTGCTGTGGTTCAGCGTCGCCGTCGTGTTCACCGCGACCAAGGGATCTTCCCGCCGGGGCGCGCTGCGTGGGGTGGCCGCGATCGCGTTCGCCAGCACGTCGGCGAACCTGGTCGCCAAGAACCTCTTTCCCCGGCGACGCCCGGCGGCCGAACTCGTGCCGCCGCACCGGCGGCTGACGAAGCGTCCGACAAGTTCGTCGTTCCCCTCCGGGCACGCGGCGTCCGCGGCGGCGTTCACCACCGCGGTGGCGCTGGAGAGCCCACGATTGGCCGCGTTGGTCGCACCCGTGGCGGGCGCGGTGGCGTACTCACGCGTGCACACCGGCGTGCACTGGCCCTCGGACGTCGTGGCGGGTGCCGCCATCGGTGTCGGCGCCGCGTACGCGACGACACATTGGTGGCCGAAGACGGTCGAAGGACCGGGGCACACCGCGCACGTGGCGGACTTGTCCGCGCTGGACGAGGGCGACGGGCTGCTCGTATTGGTCAACCCGCATTCCGGGATCGCGGGCGAGGACCCGACGGACGACATCAGGCGACAGTGGCCGAAGGCGACGATCATGCACCCGGAAACGGACGCGAACCTGATCGCCCAGGTGTCCGAGCGGATCTCCCCTGACGTGCGCGCGGTGGGAGTCGCGGGCGGCGACGGCACCGTAGCCGCGGTGGCGTCGGTGGCGGCCGTGTTCGAGCTGCCGCTGGTGCTGATTCCGGCGGGCACGTTGAACCACTTCGCCCGCGATGTCGGCGTCGAGTCGGTCTCCGAATCGGTGGAGGCCGTCCGGGCGGGGACCGGTGTGGAGATCGATCTCGCGGGCGTGCGGATCAGTGGACCCGATGGCGACGAGCACCGCTGGTTCGTCAACACGGCCGGGCTGGGCGGCTACCCGGAGATGGTGCGGCTGCGCGAGCGGCTGGAGGGCCGCGGCCTGCCGAAGTGGACGGCTGGCGCGATCGCGCTGATCCAGACGTTGCGGCGGGCACAGCCGATCCGAGTGTCGATGGACGGCAAGACGCACTTGCTCTGGTGGCTGTTCGTGGGCAACGGCACCTACTCGCCCAAGGGCTTCGCGCCCACGCGCAGGCCTGCACTGGACACCGGCCTGCTCGACGTGCGGTACCTGCGGGCGGACGTGCCGTATTCGCGGGCTCGGTTCGTGCTGGCGACACTGGCCCGGACGCTGTCGACGAGCCACGTGTACCGCCAACGGGACGCCGCCGTCCTGAAGATCGAACTGCTGGACGGGAATCGGCGGGTGGCCACGGACGGCGAGGTCGGGCCGGTGGCCACCCGGTTCGAGTTCGCCTCACGGCCTCGGGCGCTCTCGATCTACCGGCGCTGATCGGCCGGGCGAGACACTGTCGTCGTGGTCAGACCCCCGCCTCCGCCACCGAGGTCTACCTGGCCGCCGCGCACCGGCTCCCCTAGTTCTTGCTCGTCGGTTCCATCGGGGCATCTTTGTGCGCTGCCCACCACGCGGCGAAGAGCGGGTTGGTGCCCACGAGTTGGCCATAAGCGGACAGCAGCGATTCCGGGGCCTGCTCGGCCGCACCCGCCAGGGTGCTGTCCTCGTGCCAGACCAGAACGATCTCCTGGCGTAGCGGGGTGCCCACCAAGGCGCGGATGACCAAACCGCCGCCTTCCTGGGCCACCGGCTTGGCCAGGGTGACCGCGCCCCCCTGGACCAGGGCCCTGGTCGTGGTGGAGTCCGACATCTGGTGTTTGATCTTCGGGGCGAAGCCCTTCGTGGCGCACGCGCGGGCGAAGGCCAGTTGCTCGGTGCCCTCGGCGATGGGCGGCATCACCCAGTTGTCCTGCGCGAGGTCGCGCAGTTCGATCTCGTGGTTGCCCGCGAGCGGATGGCTCGCCGAGAGAGCCACGAACAGCGGCGCGCGCAACATCACCCGGCTGTGCAGCGATGGGGGGAGCTGGGTGCGGAAGCCGGGATTGTCCTCCAGCACGGCGAAGTCGAGTTTGCGGTCGGCCACCTTGCGGACCAGCTCCGCGGGCTGGGTCTCGATGTCGATCGACGCCTCCGCGCCGCCGAGGCGGTCGGCGATGGCGGTGGCGAACAGGGGGATGATCAGGCCGGGCGGGCCGCCGATGCGCACCACACCGGTGACGGTGGTTGCCTGGGTGCGCTGCTTGATGCCCGTCATCATGTCCTCGACGTCGGTGAGCAGCATCCGGGCGGCGGTCAGCACGTAGCTGCCGAGGTCGGTCGGCACGACACCGGTGCCGGTGCGGGCGAACAGCAGACCGCCGATGCGGCGTTCGAGGCGCTGGAGCTGGGCGGTGAGCGCTGGCTGGGACACCCCGAGTTGGACGGCGGCTTTCGACAGACTGCCCGCGTCGGCGACCGCGCGGATGACCCTGAGGTGCCGCAACTCCAGCTCGTTCACACGAACGTTATGCCCTCTGGCGCGACATTATGCAAATCTCGAGCCAGAGGTTGGGAACCTCGCCACAGTTTGGTCACGCGGCGTGTAGAACAGGCTCCGGCGACGTCGTACCCAGACGTGGCCGGACCGGCGTGTTCAACCGGGTCTCTCCATGGTGACCGTGGCGCCGGGTGGGATCGACCCCCGGCGCCACGGTAGCTCGTCAGGACACTGTCAGCGCGGTGTCGTCCACGGCGAACGTAGTCTGCGCCGAGAAGTCCTCGGTCATCAGCCACCGCAGGCGGATCGTCTTGCCCTTGTAGGCGGACAGGTCATAGGACTTCAGGCTGTACACCGTGCTCGCGTTCAGGTTGGACACGCTGCCGAGCGTGCCGAGTACGGCGCCTGAACTGTCGAGCACCTGGAGCTGCAACTTGTCGTACTGCACCGACGAGGTGCGCTCGGCGGTGTCGACACGCACCCAGTAGGACGCCGACGCGGTCGCGGCCGTCGACGGGATGGTCACCTGCTGGTACAGGTTCTGCGTGGTGGTGCGCCCGCTTCCGCCGAACCGCGCCCAGTAAGTGCCGCCGTGCGTTGGACGGATCTTGGTGTTGACGATGACCGATGTGGTGCCGGTCCACCCGGTCCTGCCGGACTCGAAGCCCTGGTTGGCCAGCAACTGCCGCGGAGTGTCGGCCGCGGTGACAGTCCAGGCGAAGTCGCTCTTGCCGCTGCCGCCCTTGCCGTCTGTCACCACGATGCTGACGCTGCTCGTGCCGACCGTGGTGGGCGTGCCCGAGACGAGTCCGTTGGCGGAGCCGATGGACAGGCCCGCGGGCAGACCCGACGCGGCGTAGGTGAGCGTGTCACCGTTCGCGTCCGACGCACGAACCTGCAGGTTGACCGCGGTGTTGACCTTGGTCGACTGGCCGCCGGGGTTGGTCACGTCCGGGTTCGCATTGGTGCCGCCGCCGGTGCCGAAAGTGCCGTCGACCACGACGGCGAACTTCTGCGGACCGGACGGGACGTTGTAGCCCTTGACCCGCACGGTCCACTCGCCCGCCGCCGCGCTCCGCAGGTACACGTTCTCGACGTTGTTGCGTCGGTCGGCGCTGCCACCTGCGGTCGACCAGCCACCCGCGAAGGCGTTGCCCTTGTAGACGGTGCCGGTCGGGGACACCACCTCCAGGTCGAGGTCGTTGACCAGGGTGACCGCCGCGTTGACCGCGGCTTCCTTGTCGGAGTAGGCCAGCGACACCTTGAACGGCTTGTTCGCTTCCAGGGTGTACTTGCTCTCCGCCGAACCGTTGGTGGCCAAGCCCTGCGCGGCCTCGTCGACGTACCTCGCGGTGCCTGCGGTGGCCCTGTCCAGGTTCACCAGGCCCCAGCCCTCGTGCGAGTTCGGAACGGGCAGGTCGTTGTCGTTCGAACCGTCCCCGTTCTCGTCGAGCAGGTCAGTGGCGCTGTTGATGAGCGTGCCCTTGACCAGCGCGGCCGAGGCGTTGACGCCGTGCTTCTTGGCGTAGAAGTCGCGCACGACAGTCGCGGCGCCCGCGGTGAGCGGGTTCGACATGGAGGTACCGCTGAAATACTTGTAGTCGTCGTTGAGCGGGAAGCCGTAGCCGTCGTTCTGCGGGGCACCGGTCTTCGGGTTGTTCGGCGAGGCGTCGTACTGCTGCTGGAACTTGTCGGAGTAGCCGGACAGGATCCAGGAGCCGGGGGCGACGACGTCGGGCTTGATGCGGCCGTCGTCGGTCGGGCCACGGCTGGAGAACGCCGCCACCTGTTGCGGGTTGCCGGTCTGCGAATCCGACTTGATCGGCTCGGCCGGGTAGTCCCCGGGCCACCAGTCTCCCCAGGTCGGGATCACGTTCACGCCGTTGACGTCCTTGCAGGACCGGTTGCCGAAGGTCGCCTGCTCCTTGGCCGTCTGGGGACCGTAGGTCAACGTCGCGTCGCACGCTGACGTCGCTTTGCCATTCTCCGACGCACCGACGGTCAGCACGTTCTTCGCGGTGGCCGGTGCGCCGATCGAATCGTTGTCGATCACGCCGTCCGAGTTCGCGTCGCCGCCCTCGTTGCCCGCGGAGAAAGTGATCAACATGTCGCGGTGGCCGTTGACGAACTTGTCCGCCGCCTGCGCGGTGTCGGTGTACTGGCCCGCGGCGGCCGAACCCCACGAGTTCGAGTGAATTCGCGCGCCGTCGTCGTATGCCTGCTGAAACAACCGCGACAGGTCGTCGGGGATGCCGAGCAGGTAGTAACCGTCGGGATACTGCGCGGCACAGGTGCCCTGCATGTCGACGTAGTCCTCGATGGCCTGGAACACGAGCTTGGCGCCGGACGCGGCGGCCTTGCCTGTGCCATTGGCCATGCCGTCGCCCACGACGGACACGGCGACGTGCGTGCCGTGGCCGCTGTCGGCGTCCTGCGCACCATCACCCTGGGCGTCATAGCAGCCCGCGGCGTCAGCGGCGGCCCAGTCGCGCACGGCGGTGATGCGGTTCGCCGGGATGTCCGGGTGGGCGGTGGCCGCGGTGCCACCGCCGAGACCGGTGTCGGCGACCGCGGCGATCTGGCTGGAGCCGTCGTAGCCGCGATTGTTGGCCGCGGCGCCACCCATGATCGTGCCCGCGGCATGCTCGTTGTGCTTCTCCATGACGCGGTACTTGTCGACGACGGCGATGTCCTCGATGCCCGCGATCTGGGTCGCCTGCGTCGGTGTGGCGGCCAGGAGGAGCGTCCCGTCAGTCGCCTTGCTCACCACAGCGCCCGTCGCCTCGGCCGCCTTCCTCAGCGCCGCGGTGTCGATTCCGTCCTCGGCGCGGACCTTGAAGACGCCCGGCTTGCCCTCGTCGATCTTGGCCTGCGCGTCTTTGGTCAGCTTCCACGCAGCCTGGTAGCGCCCGACCCACCGCACTCCGGTCAGGGTCTCGGCCCGCTTGGCCTGGCCGGGGTTCATCCTCACCTTGAAGGCGAAGTCGGGGACGTACTCGACGATCTGCGCGCCGGTCGCGACGAGCCCGGCCTTCCAGTCCTCCTGGACGGGTCCGCTGAACTGCACGAGGTAAGCGCCGCGCTCGGCGGCACCCAGAGTTCGGGCTTCGAGACCGCGAGGCAGCGCGGAAAGATCACCGGGGAGAAATTCGCCGGTGACGAGCCGGATCGGGGACTGCTGGGCGGGCGCGGCGGTGGCCATGCCCGGAATGCTGAGCGCGGCCCCCAACAGGGCCGTGGAGACGGCGAGCGTCACCACTTTTCGTTTCTGGTTGGCACGAAGCATGAATGGTCCTCACGGGAAGCAGGGATCGGCCACGAAAACCACTCGATCAGATTCACCGCAGACGACGCCGTGCCCTCACCCAGCATCGCGATCAACGGTGACCCTCACCCGATCGGCGGAATCCGTTGACCGGGACTATGACTGTCCACTGAGGCGTCCACCCCATCCCGATTGCCCATAACATCGACGTGACCAGGGCTTATCCCGGAGAGTTGACCCAGTCGCAACAGGAAAGAAACAATCGGCAAACAAGTGTCCTCTTATCAGAGAGCACGGTGCCGAAAACCAAGCGATGATCAACCCGAGCGAGCTGGTCCATTCAGTCGCCGACGAGCGGCGGCGCCGGAAAACGAAAGCGCGCGACCGGTGAGTCCGGTCG
>JALZNB010000345.1 GCA_030857905.1 Actinomycetota bacterium | reverse complement strand
CGTGGGGACCGCGGCACCGGTCCCCACGCGCTGGACTTGTCAGCCCCGGGCCAGGGCCTGAAGCCGGTCGTAGGCGCCGTTGAAGTAGTTCTGGTCGAGCGGGGTGGAGGTGTACTGCCAGAAGGTCCACACGGACCAGTTGTACGGCAGCGGGCCAACGGTGGACGAGTAACGGGCGATCCACAGCGGGGTGGTGCTGCTGAAGCTGCCCTGGGTGCCGACGCAGCTCTGCCACCAGCTCGTGCTGGTGTAGAAGACCGGGTATCTGCCGGTGCGTGACCGGTAGGTGTTGCTGAAGTCCCTGATCCACGCCGCCATTGACGCTTGGGACAGGCCGTAACAGGTGGCGCCGTACGGGTTGTACTCCAGGTCTGCGACGCCGGGTAACGTCTTGCCGTCCGCCGACCAGCCGCCGCCGTTGTTGACGAAGAAGTTGGCCTGCGTCGCGCCGCTCGAGCTGTTCGGCAGGGCGAAGTGGTACGAGCCTCGGATCATGCCGACGTTGTAGGAACCGTTGTACTGCTGGGCGAAGTACGGGTTCTTGTAGGTGCTGCCTTCGGTCGCCTTGACATACGCGAATCGCTTGCCCTGGTTCCAGTGGCTCTGCCAGTCGACGTTGCCCTGGTGACTGGACACGTCGATGCCGGAGACGGTGGCTTGGATGCCCGGGGCGGGGTGCCTGCCGTTGTTCGCGTCGCCGCCCTCGTGCTTGCGGATCTGCGAGCCCATGGTGGCGTTGGGGGCATTGCTGGCGGTCTCTGCCGGGGGTGTGGCGGATGCGGGGAGCGTCAGGCCTGTTATCAAGGCGGAAGCGGCCAGCGCGGCGGTGAGACCGCGGCTGATACCACGTGCGGTGGACTTCATGGGTCGCCCTTTCCGAGAGCCCTCACGAGGACGGCTTACGGGGGGTAGCCGTCTGGTCACGATTGTGATCTGATAACTACCCATTTGTCACGCCTTTGTGTGAATTGATCACCAAATCTCGATGAGCAGCTCGTTTGGCTCAACGGGCGCCGAAACCGACGCTCGAAGACACCTTCCGCCGGATGCCGTGGGTAGTCACCCGGATGCCTTATGTGAACAGAGGTGGCTCAGGAGCGCAAACCCGAATCCGGGGTGGCTACCTGGCGTTGTACACGTGAAACTGTCCGTGGACGGAAGGGGTGAGGTGTGGAGAGCAGCGGACCGGACAGGGTCGACGCGTTGGCACGGCAGTGGGCCACCGCCCTCGCCGCGACGGGGTATGTGGCCATGGATCACCTCACCCTGGTGACGCGTGTCCGTGGCTTCACGGACACGATGGTCGCCGCGCTGCACGCCGAGCCGTTCGACGTGGACGCGGTACGTCAGGTCGGCGACGCGCTGGTCAAGCTCGGGCTTACCTCCCCGATGGCCCTCGCCCGCTCGATCGAGGTGATCGGCGAACACTGCGCGACGCGCGAACGCGGGGCCGCCGCCGTGTTCGCCGCCTTCGCGGTCGGGTTCACCACCGCGCTGCAACAACGGATCCTCGACGATCAGGAGGCCCTCCGCCGGGCGTCCCTCGAAGCCCGCCGAGGCGTGGAATCGGCGTTGCTGACCAGCGAGGCACGGTTTCGGGCGATGTTCAGCCAGGCCGCGGTGGGCATCGGCATCGCCGACGCGGGCGGGCGGCTGCTGGAGATCAACAACGCGCTGGCCGACATGCTCGGGTACCACAAAGAGGACATGCGCGGCATGCACGTCGCCGACCTCCGGTTTCCCGGTGAGTCGGCGTCGAGTCACGTCCCCGAGGACGAGATGCAGCTGGGCGTGCGGGAGTACTTCAACATGGAACGCCTGCTGCGCAAGGCGGACGGCACTCCACTGTGGACCTACCTGTCGGTGTCACTGGTGCGCGACGAACTCGGCGCGCCGCAGTTCATGGTCGGCATGGCCGAGGACATCACCGATCGCCACCTACTCGAAGAGCGCCTGCGTCACCAGGCCAACCACGACCCGCTCACCGGATTGGGCAATCGGGCGTTGTTCATGGAACGGCTCAACGCCACCTTCGCCGTCGGTGGCGAAAACCGGGTCGGCGTGTGCTATTTGGATCTCGACGGTTTCAAAATCATCAACGACAGCCTCGGTCACGACATCGGCGACGAATTGCTGGTCGCCGTCGCCGCCCGATTGGACGAATTGGTCACCGCGGACAACCGCTTGGTCGCCCGCATGGGTGGCGACGAATTCGTGGTGCTGGTCGAGGGAAGCACCGGTCAGGATGAACTGGCCGCGCTGGCCGAACGCATTCTGGCGACATTCAGCGAACCGATCCGCATCGGCGGCCACCGCCTGCTGGTCTCGGTGAGCATCGGCCTGGTCGAGCGTCGCGTGGTGGACGCCACCCCGGCCGACACCATGCGCGACGCCGATGTCACGTTGTACTGGGCCAAGGCGGACGGCAAGAACCGTTGGGCCGCCTACGATCCCGAACGCAACGCCCGTCAAATCGCCCGCTTCACACTGTCCGCGCGGATGCCTGCGGCCGTGGAGAGCGAAGAGTTCTATGTGGACTACCAGCCGATCGTGCGCCTGAGCGACGGCAAGCTGACCGGTGTCGAAGCGCTGGTCCGCTGGGCGCACCCCGAGTTCGGCAGGTTGGCCCCGGACACATTCATCGGTCTGGCAGAGGAAACCGGCTTGATCGTCCCCTTGGGACGCTGGGTCCTCCGCGAATCCGCCCGCCAGGCCCGCCGATGGCGCGACGTCTACGGCGACCGCGCGCCGCGGATGAGCGTGAACCTCGCGGCCAGACAGACCGAGGAACCGAACCTGGTCGCCGACGTCGCCATGATCCTCGAAGCGGCCAGGCTCCCCCCGTCGGCCATCCAGTTGGAGCTGACCGAAAGCGCCATCATGGGCACCACCGGGAAACCGCTGCGAGCACTGCGCGACCTGGCGGACATGGGCGTGCGAATCGCGATCGACGACTTCGGCACGGGATACTCGAATCTGGCGTACCTGCGGCACCTGCCGGTACACGCGATCAAACTCGCCGGAACCTTCATGGAGGGGCTGCGCAACGCCCCGGAGGCCGACCCGGCCGACGCCCAGATCGTCACCACCCTGGTGAGCCTGGCGCACGCACTCGACCACGAGGTCATCGCCGAAGGCGTCGAAGACCCGGAACAAGCCCACCACCTCCGCGAAATGGGCTGCGACAGCGCCCAGGGCTACCTGTTCGCCAAACCGGGACCACCAGAAGAAATCGAACGCTGGCTCGACGGGTCCACCGGCCTGTCCTGAGTGATCAACTGAGGCGTCGCGTGTTGTCTTGAAAACAGGCTGAGGCCGCACGTCAGTGGGCTGGCGCCCGGCTCGTGCTGATCTCCCGCTAGGCCGATTGGCCAACTCCGCCAAACACGGCGTTCTGGCAGCGTGTCATGCGACGCTCGGAGATGGTCGGCGGCCGGTCCTCATGCGCAATTAGGGGAGACATGAGCACGAAAACCAAGAGCGGGTTACTGCCCGTCCTGCTTGTGGCAGGGTTAGTGGTCGCTGTCATGCAAACCGATCTCGCCCAAGACGTGGGCGAGGCACTCGGCATCGTCGAAAGTTCGTCCGGCGACATCGTCGTGCCGCCAGCAAACAGGGGCCGGGTCAAGGGATGCACACCCGAATCGAAATCTCGTATGTATTGCACAGCGAAAAGTGGAATTGAAACCGGCCAGTTGTGACGAATATCTCTTCGTGTCGCCT
Organism: Actinomycetota bacterium; assembly: GCA_030857905.1. Lineage (GTDB taxonomy): Bacteria > Actinomycetota > Actinomycetes > Mycobacteriales > Pseudonocardiaceae > Actinokineospora. The sequence goes on along the minus strand of JALZNB010000345.1, from coordinate 242 downwards.
ATAGAGGGTGGTGTGGTCGCGAGCGTCGAAGGTGTGCCTAATCGTGAGCAGCAGATACGATTTAAAAGGTAAATATGCTGGCGGTCTCAACCGGTGGCTGCGACACCGTGTGTGGGCAGGAGTTCGTCTAGTTTTTCGGCTGGTGTTTTCCAGTCGAGGGTCTGGCGGGGCCGGCCGTTGAGGCGGGCGGCGACAGCGTCCAGTTCGGCTTGGGTGTAGCCGGACAGGTCGGTTCCTTTGGG
>JALZNB010000224.1 GCA_030857905.1 Actinomycetota bacterium | reverse complement strand
GGATGTCCTCGTCGCCGATGTGTCCACTGTGGAGGATGGGCTGAGTCGGGTGCGTGCGGGGATGGACCTGACAGTGGGTTCGCTATTCCGGGCCGCGTTGGTGACAGAAGGGCCGCTGCTGCTGCTCGCCGCTCATCACCTAGTCGTCGACGGGGTGTCCTGGCGGGTTCTGCTCAAGGATCTCCGTACCGGCTGTGAACAGGCCGCGGCCGGACGCCCGATCGATCTGGGGCCCAAGACCACCGCCTTCCGCGACTGGGCGCGGGGGCTGGCCGAGCGCGCCACGGCAGGCGGCTTCGACCATCACCTGCCGTACTGGGCGCAGATGGTCGTGGACGTGCCCTTGGTCGACGGTGAGAAGGGGCGCCCGGATCGTGCCGTCACCGTGAGCCTCTCGGCCGAGGACACCGCAGCCCTGCTGCGCGCCGCATCCATCGCCTACCGCGCACAGATCAACGACGTGCTGGTCGCCGCGCTGAGCCGGGTGTTGTCGCGATGGACCGGACACGACCGGGTCCCATTGGAGCTGGAGGGCCACGGCCGGGAGGACGTCCTCGACGGGATCGATCTCTCGCGCACGGTCGGGTGGTTCACCACCTTGTTCCCCTTCACCGCCGACCTTCGCGGCGCGCGCGACTGGGGCGCGGTGCTCAGGTCGGTGAAGGAAGGGCTGCGCGGCGCCCACGAGCACGGGCTCAGCCATGGCGCCCTGCGCTGGCTCACCGACCGCGAGCCCGCCGACCATCGGCCCGTCGCCAGTCTCAACTACCTTGGGCGCTTCGACACCGCAGGCGACGAGCTGTCTTACCGGGTTCCCGGGGGCATCCGGCTCGACCGCGCCATCCCCACCAGCGGCACGGCAAGCCTCGACATCACCGCGAGCGTCACCGCGGGCGGCGAGTTGGAAATCGAGTGGACTCACTCTCCCAGCGCCCACACCGCGGCCACGGTGTCGCGGCTCGCCGAGGAAACCCTGACCGCGCTGCGAGAAATCGCCGCACACTGCGCCGAGTCTGGCGTGGGTGGACCCACCCCGTCGGACTTTCCGCTGGCGGGCTTGAGCCAGGCCGAACTCGATCGGGTCGTGGGTGACGCGCGCCTGGTGGAGGACGTCTATCCGTTGACCCCCATGCAGAGCGGCATGCTCTTCCACAGCCTGTCCCTGCCTGGCCTGTATCTGGAGCAGGCGTGTCTCACCATGACCGGCGTCGGCGATCCGGCCGCGCTGGAACGGGCCTGGCTGCGCGTGGTCGCGGCCACCCCTGTGCTGCGCACATCGGTGGTGTGGGAGGGGCTGAGCGAGCCGATGCAGGTGGTGCGCCGCGAGGTCGCGATCCCGGTTGTCCACCACGATTGGCGCGATGTTCCCGCGACTGAGCGGGAGGAACGGCTGCGACGGCTGCTCGCCGACGACCGGGCGACGGGCATCGATCCCGTTGCGGCGCCGCTGATGCGCTTGGCGTTCGCCCGTGTCGGCGAGACCGAGGTGCGGGTCGTGTGGACCTTCCATCACATCCTGCTCGACGGCTGGAGCGTGTTCCAGATCCTGTCGGACGTACTGGCGGTCGCCGCCGGTCAGGCGCCTCGGCCGCGTCGCCCGTTCCGCGACCACGTGGCCTGGGTGCTGGCGCAGGGCGTCGAAACCGCTGAGCGGCACTGGCGGGACGTCCTCGCCGGTTTCGCGGAGCCCACCCCGCTGCCCTTCGACCGCTCACCGGGCCGAGCACACCGCTCGTGCTCATCGTCAGCGCACGAGTTCGCCTTGTCGGAGGAGGCCACCACTCGCGTGCGCGCCTTCGCCAGACGCAACCGGCTGACCCTCAACACTGTGGTGCAAGGGATGTGGGCGATCCTGCTCGCTCGCCACGGCGGCAGACGGGACGTGTGTTTCGGGTCGGTGGTGTCAGGTCGGCCGGTCGCTCTACCCGGCGCGGATTCCATCGTCGGCCTGTTGGTCAACACCATCCCGGTGCGGGTGGAGGTCGACACCGCGGACGTGCCGGGATGGTTGGCGCGGTTGCAGGCCGCGCAGGCCGCTGCCCGCGGCGTCGAGCACCTCCCGCTACCCCGCGTTCAGCGGCTGGCCGCGCTGCCTCCGGGGGTCGGCCTCTTCGACAGCGTCGTGGTGTTCGAGAACTACCCGCTCGACCACCAGCCGCCCAGCGACGACGGGCCTCGGCTGGCTGACGTCGTCGCGGTGGAGAACACCAACTACCCGCTGCATCTGGTCGCCCAGGGCGGTGCTCACCCGGGCGAGCCGTTGGCGCTGCAACTGGGCTATGACCCGGAACTGTTCGATGTGACGACCGTCGAGACCCTGTGCGCCGAGCTGGCCGAGCTGTTGCTGGACCTGGCCCGGGACGCGGTGCCCACCGTCGACCTCCCGTCGCGTCCCGCCGCGCAGACAGTCGCGCCACAGGTGAGGGAGTTCCACGCCCCGCAGGGCGCCGTCGAGCGGACCGTGGCCGACATCTGGGCCGATGTGCTGGCGGTGGAGCGGGTCGGGAGGTGGGACGACTTCTTCGCCCTCGGCGGGGATTCCCTGCTGGGTATGCGAATAGCCGCCAGGCTGGGCACGGCCTTCGACCTGTCGGTTTCCCCGCGCGCCCTGTTCGACCACCCCACGGTCGGCGCGTTGGCCGCCTTCGTCGAGCGACCCCCGGCGCGGGACGACGCGCGCGACTACGAGTTGTGAGACGGGAGAACGCCGTGCCGAACCAGGACGGGCCGGATTACCACGGGCCCGATCACGACATCGCCATCATCGGGGTAGCCGCGCTGCTGCCCGGAGCCACCGGTCTGGACGAGCTGCACCGCCTGTTGGTCGAGGGCGAGGACAGGGTGGCGCCGCCGTCGCCCACCCGGGTGCGCCACACCGGCGGCGCGCCCGGCGTCGACTACCTGCAGATGGCCCACCTCGACCGCATCGACCTGTTCGACCACCGGTTCTTCGGCATCCCTCTGCGCGAGGCCGAGATGATGGACCCGCACCACCGACTGCTCATGCAACTGGCGCACGAGGCGGTCGAGAACGCCTGCCTGCGCCCGAGCGAGCTGCGAGGGTCGCGCACCGCTGTCGTCTTCGGCCACTCCCGTTCGGACTATGAGACCCTGTACGAGGACGACGACCCCTTGCAGACCCTGGGGGCGCTGCCTGCGGCGCTGGCCGCGCGGATCTCGTACCACTTCGATTTCACCGGCCCGGCATACACGATCGACACCGCGTGCAGCAGCTCCCTGGCCGCTGTCGCACAGGCGGTGGCGGAACTGCGGCGCGGCACGGCAGACCTGGCCCTGGCGGGCGGTATCAGCTTGCGGCCAGTGCTCATCCCCACCGAGGGACACGTCCCCGCACGCGGGGTAGAGACCACCGACGGGCGGTGCAGGCCCTTCGACGAGCGAGCCACCGGCGCCGCGGCGGGCGAGGGCGGCGCGGTCGTGCTGCTGCGCAGGCTGACGGACGCCTTGGCGGCTGGCGACCCCGTGCAGGCTGTGCTCAAAGGGATCGCGGTCAACCACAACGGTCACCGCATGGCCAGCATGGGCGCCCCGAGTAGACAAGCGCAGACCGAGGCGATCACCGCAGCCTGGCGCGACGCTGGGATCGATGCGGGCACCGTGGGCTACGTGGAATGCCACGGCTCCGCGACGCCGCTGGGTGACGTGATCGAGGTTGACGCCCTGCGACAAGCGTTCGCCGACGCAGGCGTGCCCGCCCCCGGCTGCCCCATCGGGTCGGTCAAGGGCAACATTGGGCACCTCGACAGCGCGGCCGGGATGGCCGGGCTGCTCAAGGTGCTGCTGGCCGTGCGGCAGGGCGAGCTGTATCCGACCGCGCACTTCACCACCCCCAACCCCATGCTCGACCTCTCCGGCCCGGTGCACATCAACCCCGCCCGGGCGCCGTGGCCCCGCAGCCAGGAGACGCCCCGCCGCGCGGGCGTGAGTTCGTTCGGCATGACCGGCACCAACGTGCACGCCGTGGTGGAACAGCCCCCGCCGCGGCCGGACGCCGACGAACCCGACCTCGACGGTGAACTGGTCACCGTCTCGGCCAAGTCCGCCTCGGCGTTGCGTCGTTACTACGACCGGTTGGCGGACTTCGCGGAGAGCACCGACCACGACCTGCGGACCGTCGCGCACGCGATGAACCGGGGCCGGGACGACCACCCCTACCGTGCCGCGTTCACCGCGCGAACCACAGAGGAACTGGCGGCAGCCCTGCGTTCCGCGGTGGCGCCGCAAGATCCCGCTCCCGACGAGCGGCCGGTGGTCGTGCTGCTGGCGGGCGACACGAGTGTGGAAGAGGACACCTGGCAGGAGCTGTGCGCTGCGTTCCCCGTCCTGGCGAACACTCCGCTGCCCCAGGCGCCCGCCGCCCGACTGGTGGCGGCGAGGGCGGCACTGCTCACCTTGACGGGGTCGCTGGGCGTGCGTCACACCCACCTGGTCGGCTCCGGGGCCGGAAACCTCGTGGTGCGGGTGGCGCGTCAGGAGATGACCCTCGACGACGCGCTGGCGGCCGCGGGCAACATGGCACTGACCAGCGAGCTGGACCACGCGCGCCTGGTGCTCGTCGCGGAGCGGTTCGCCCGCGACGGCGTGGTGCTGGTCGACCTGGCTACCGATGGCGTACTCGCCAGGGAGCTGCGTCGCCTGCGCCCCGACCTGCCGAGGGTGGAGCTGTTCGCCGTGCCGGGTCGCGGGGGCGTGCTTCGTCAACTCGGCGCACTGCACCGGCTCGGAGTCCGGCTCGACTGGGACGCCCACTACGCCGGGACGGCCATCCGCCGGATCGAGGCACCGACCTACCCGTTCGACCCGGTTCGCTGCTGGTGCCGTCCGATCGGGGCGCCCGTGGTGCGCGACGTCCGGCCCACGCCCTCTGCGCCGCTGCTGGCAGCGGCGGATGACGCCGTGGAGGACCGTGTCATGGCGGTGTGGCGGCGGGTGCTGGGCGAGGAGGACCTGACGGCCGACTCGGACTACTTCGCTCTCGGCGGCACCTCCATCGCCGGGATCAGCGTGCTGCGCTCCCTGGAGGCCGAGTTCGGCATCCAGCTCACCTTCGCCGACCTCTACGCCCACCCGACCGTGCGCGCTCTCGCCTCCAGGGTGGCCGGGCTGCGGTCCGAAGGCGGGACGGCGGGCGGGCCGCGGGACATCCCCGTGATTTCCCGCGACGGCGGCGAGCTGCCGGTGACGTTCGGTCAGGAGCAGCTCTGGTTCCTCGACCGGCTCGCGCCTGGCACCCCGCTCTACAACATCCCGCATGACCTGCGTCTGAAAGGGCCGCTGGACCAGGTCGCGCTTACCGCGGCGGTGCGTGACCTGATCGCCAGGCACGAGGTGCTGCGCACGCGCATCGTCGCCGACGACGACGGGGTGCCGCACGCCATGGTCCGCACCGAGGAACCGACCCTGGTGGTGCACGACCTCTCCGCGCTGTCCGAGGCCGATCGGCGCCGCGAAGCCCGGCGGCTGGTCGACGCGGAGGCGGTCCGGCCCTTCGACCTCGCCGAGGGGCCGTTGGTCCGCAGCAGCCTGCTGCGGCTGGGCGAGGACGACCACGTGTTGCTGTGGACCTACCACCACATCGTCTTCGACGGCTGGTCGCCCACGGTGTTCTTCCGCGACCTCAGCGAGCTGTACCAGGCGCGGAAGAACGGGCGGGTGCCCGAGCTGCCGGAGCTGGGCGCCCAGTACGCCGACTTCGCGGCCTGGCAGCGCCGCAGGCTCGCGGACGGAGTGTTGGAGGAGGGCCTGCGGTTCTGGCGAGGCGCCCTGGCGGGCCTGCGCTCGGACGAGCTGCCGCTGGACCGGCCCCGGCCGTCCACGCGCGACTTCACGGGCGCGATGGTCGAGTTCGAGGTGGGCGCGGACCTCGCCGAGCGGGTCCGACAGTTCAGCAGGCGGCAGGGGGTGACCACTTTCGTCACCATGCTCGCGGTGGTGGACGCCCTGCTGCACCGCTGGGCGGGCCTGACCGACGTGGTGGTCGGGGTGGCCACCTCGGGGCGGGTCAACCCCGCGACCCACGACCTCATCGGCTATTTCAACAACGTCCTGCCGTTCCGTACCCGCACCGAGGCGGACCTGCCCTTCGCCGAGCTGGTGCGCCGCTGCGCCCGCACGGTGGCCGACGTGCTCGACCACGAGGAGGTGCCGCTGGAGAAGATCGTCGCCGACGTGCTCGGTCGCCGCGATCCCGGCAGGCATCCGCTGTTCGACGTCGTCTACACCTACCAGAACGTTCCGCAGGACACCGCCGAACTCGGCGGCCTGGCGTGCTCGCGCTACCTCGACGGCGCCATCGCCGGAATCGCCCCGGGTACCGCGAAGTTCGACCTGACCGTCGGTGTGGTCGACCAGGGCGAAGGCCCGATGAGCGGCTACTTCGAGTACGCGGTCGCACTGTTCGACCGCTCGACAGCCGACAAGCTGGCGCGGTGGCTGCCCGAGATCGTCGCCGAGATCGTCGCCGCCCCCGACCTGAGACTGGCCGACCTGATCGCCGCCCGACCGCCCGCCCCCGAGTGGAGGGACACCCAGCCGATGCGCCCGTCCGATCCCGTGCCGACGTCGACCAACGGACACGGCGCGCGACGCGCCGAGCAGGTCCTCACCGGCGTCGTCGCCGAACTGCTCGCACTCAACGATGTCGGGCCGGGCGACAACTTCTTCGACCTCGGGGGCGACTCGGTTCTCGGTGTCCGGGTCGCCGCCCGGGCCGCGAAAGCGGGCGTGCACGTCACGCCCCAACAACTGCTGCAATGCCGCACCGTGGGTGAACTGGCCGCCGCGGCGACCGTGGACGGCCAAGAGCGGGCGACCGCGCCCGAGCCGCCGCCGGACCGCCCGATCCCGCTGACGCCGATCATGCACACCTTCTTGGAGCGTCTACCCGCCGCGAGCGAGGACTTCGTCGAGGTGCACGTGCTGGAGATGACCTCCACAGCAGTCACCGGCGAGCACGCCCGCGCCGCGGTCGCGCACCTGCTGGCCCGGCACGAACCGCTGCGCTATCGCTTCCGCAGCAACAGCCTGGGCATGCGCGTCGAGTACGCCCCGCCAGGAGAGACGCCCTTCGACGTCTCGGTCCTGCCGCCGATGGACGAGCGGGGGGAGCGGGAGGTGGTGGCGGCCGACTGCCGGGCCCTGCGCGCCGAACTGCACCTGGAGCGCGGACCGGTGCTGCGCGCCCGCTACTACGAGCGCGGCTACGGCCGCGGTGGGCTGCTGGTGCTGATGGTCCACCACTTCGTCTTCGACAACATGTCCACTGTCGTCCTCGTGGACGACCTCGACGTCGCGCTGACCGACCTGGTCGCCGGACGCACTCCCGACGTCCGACCCCATCCGCCGGGATGGCGACGGTGGTCGGAGCACCTGCGCGACCTGGCCGCCTCCGACACCCTGGCCGCTGAACTGACCTACTGGACGGCCATCGCCCAGGCGGGCGCCGATCTGGGGCCCTTGTCGGGCGACGGCGGGAGCGGCGCGGTGAGTCACGCCGTCGAGGCCGCCGCGAGTGTCGCCGCGACCGAGCGGGAGATCGCGCTGTGTGCCACAGCGCACGGCTTGGCCCGCTGGAGCGGCGTGGCGGGCGCCTACCTCACTGTCGAGGGCGAGGCCACGCCCAACGTCTACCGGCAGGCGGGCCGAGGGCCCTCGGTCGGGTGGTTCACCAGCCTGCACCCAGTTTTGTTGCCGGTAGAGCCGGGCGCGAGCGCCAGTGATTGCCTGCCCGGTGTGGTCGATCGCGTCAGGTCGGTGCCCAACGACGGAGTCGGCCACGGCATGTTGCGGCACCTCTCGCCCAACGGCGCGGCGGTCGACCGATTCCGGGCCCTGTCCGAACCGAGGGCCATCCTGCTGCACGCCCCCAGCGACATGGCCGCCTTCGACGCGGGAGTGCGGTTGGTGCGCACCCGATGGGACCTGTCGATCAACCTCAAGCAGGCGATCGCCTCCTGGTTCCCGCTGATCATCGCCATCGCCGAACGCGAGTCGCGGCTGTGCGTGGAGCTGACCAGCGCGGGCTCCTTCGGGCAGTCCCAACTGGAGAGCATGGCCGAGCACATCGGCGCCGCGTTCGCCGAACTGGCGGGCCGGTGATCGCCCTGTCGGCCGCCGCGTGGCACCTGCCCGACCCGGTGCTGGTCGCGGAGCTGCCCGAACTGGCGGACATGAATCCCGTCGAGCGGGCCACCTGCGCGATGTTGGGCATCGACAGCGTCGCCATCGCCGATTCCCTCGGTGCGACCGACCTGGCGACCCTCGCCGCCCGCCGCGCCCTCACTTCGGCGGGTCTCGAACCCGACGACGTGGACGCCCTGCTCGTGGTGGAGTCCCGAGCCCCGGAGACCCTGATCAGCTCCGAGGCGACCCGGCTGCAAGCGGCCGTCGGCGCACGCCGGGCGATGGCGTTCTCGGTGGGCGGCCTGGGTTGCGCGTCCCTCACCCCGGCGCTGCTCACCGCCGAGGGCCTGCTGCGCGCCGACCCGGACCTGCGCGCCATCCTGGTGGCGCACGGCAGCACACCGGCGACCCCTCGGCGCTACCGCCACCCGGTCACCCTCAACGGCGACAGCGGAGGGGCACTGGTGGTCGCCCGGGACGGCCCGGTGCGCGTCCGCGACATCCTCCTGGAGACCAACGGCGACTACGCCGACCTGTTCCGCGTCGCCTACCGCGACCGTCCTTTCAACCAGTGGCGGGAGGAATGCGCCGACCCCCCGACGTACTCGTTCCGCTTGGCCGTCGAGACCCGCAACCGCCTGCGCGCCCTCGTCGAACGTCTCCTGCGCCGCAACGGCCTGAGCCATGACGACGTGGCCTGCTACATCAGCCAGAACCTTTCCACCACCTCGCTGCGCAACCACGAGGAGATCCTGGGCGCCCCTCTGGCCAAGTCCTGCCACGACAACCTCGCCCGCTACGGCCACCTCGGCCCCAACGACGTGTTCCTCAACCTCTACAGCGCTCTCGACCAAGGCCACCTCCGCCCGGGCGAGCACGCGGTCCTGCTCGCCGTGAGCCCGGCCGCGGCCTGGAGCGCTCTGCTGGTCGAGACCGGCCCTCACAACGAGGAACACCACCTGCTGTGATGCCCGCGGGTTCATTGGCGAAAGAACCATCCGCCCGGTGAAGTGCCCGGGGGAACACCGAGGATCGATCGGTGATTTCCAGCGGGTGATAGGGGTGGTGAAACTTGGCGGTCTCAACCGGTGGCTGCGACACCGTGTGTGAGCAGGAGTTCGTCTAGTTTTTCGGCTGGTGTTTTCCAGTCGAGGGTCTGGCGGGGCCGGCCGTTGAGGCGGGCGGCGACAGCGTCCAGTT
>JALZNB010000221.1 GCA_030857905.1 Actinomycetota bacterium | reverse complement strand
CCCGCGCCCGCCACGTACAGCTCGCCGGGGACGCCCGGCGGCATGGGCCGAAGGTCGCGGTCGAGCACGTAGGCGCGCAGGTTGGGCAGTGGCCCGCCGATCGGTGGGGCGTTGTCGGACGCGGCCAGTGGGCCGGACCAGGTGGCCACGACCGTGGTCTCGGTCGGGCCGTAGGCGTTGACCATGCGTCGGCCCGGCGACCAGCGGCGCACCAGGTCGGGCGGGGTGGCATCCGCGCCGACGATGAGCGTGCGCAGATCGGGCAGATCGGGCAGGTCGGTATCGGGCACGGTGGCCAAGGCGACCGGCGGGATCAGGGTGTGGGTGATTCGCCGTTCCCGCAGCAGCCGAGCGAGTTCGTCGCCGAGATGTGGTCCGGCGGGCGTCACCACGAGGGTGGCACCGGAAGGCAACGCCATCGCCAGTTCGAGCACCGAGGCGTCGAAGCTGGGCGAGGAGTACGCGAGCACCCGGTCGCCGGGTCGCACGTCCAGGTGGTCGCGCTCGGCCTCGGCGAAGTTGACCAGGCAGTCATGCGGCACCAGGACACCCTTGGGCCTGCCGGTCGATCCGGAGGTGTAGATCACGTACGCGGTCATGGCGGGCGAAAGAGCCACCTCAGGCGCGGTGACGGGGTAGTTCCCGGTGTCCGGCAGGGCATCGATGACCACCGCGGGTCGCGCGTCGGCCAGCATGAAGGCGATCCGGTCCGCGGGATAATCCGGATCGACCGGCAGGTAGGCGGCGCCGGTCTTCATCACCGCGAGCTGGGCCACCACTAAGTCGGTCGAGCGCGGCAACCGCAGCGCGACGATCCGCTCGGGACCGGCACCCCGCTCGACGAGCAGATGCGCCAGGCGGTTGGCGGCGGTGTCCAGTTCGGCGTAGGTGAGCGTGGTCGACCCGGATTCGACGGCGGGCGCGTCCGGTGTTTCGGCCACCACGGCCGAGACCAGCGCGGGGAACGTGGACGCGGGAACATCGGTCGCGGTGCGGTTCCAGTCGACGAGTACCTGGCGTTCCTCGGTCGCGGTAAGCCAGGGCAACTCCGCCAACCGGGCCGCCGGATGATCGGCGAACGCCGTGACCAAGGCGGCCAACCGTTCGGCCAGGGCGCGCGCGGTCGCGGCGTCGAATAGGCCGGGGTCGTAGCCGATCTCGACGCGCAGCTCGTCACTGTCAATGTAGGCGCCGACGCTCATCGGCAGGGTGGTGGTCTCGGTGGCTTCCACCGCCGCCACAGTCGGTCCGTTCCCGTCGGCCTCGCCCACGGGGTAGTTCTCGAAGGCGACGACGCTGTCGAACAGCGCCTCTTCCGTTGGCACGGCCGAGCACGCCTGCACTCGGGCCAGTGGCAGGAAGTCGAACCTGCGCGACTCGGCCTGGCTGTCCTGTAGGTCGCGCAGCCAGGGCAGCACCGGTTCGGCACCGTCCACTCGAACCCGGGTGGGGATCGTGTTGATCAGCATCCCGACCGTGGACTCCACGCCTGGCAGGTCGTCCGGGCGGCCGGAGACGGTGGTGCCGAAGACGATGTCGGTCTCGCCGCTGTAGCGGGCCAACAGGATCGCCCACGCCCCTTGGACGAGGGTGTTCGCCGTGAGCGCGTTGGCGCGGGCGAATCGCTCCAGGTCGGTGGCGGGCACACGGACGCCCGCGGCGGCGGTGGACTGGGCGTCGTGGGCGCGCGCGGGCTGCCGGTCGAACGGAAGCTGGGTGCGGGTCTCGACGCCTGTCAGCGCGGTGCGCCAATGGTTTTCGGCGGCGGCCGCGTCCTGGCGGGCGAGCCAGGCGAGGTAGTCGTGGAACGGCAGGCGGGCGGGCGGCGCGGCGGGCTGGTCGCCGGTGAGCCGGACGTACTCGTCCAGCACGTCGGCGAACACCTGCGAGGTGCTCCATCCGTCCAGTAGCAGGTGATGGGAGGTCCACAGCAGCTCGACCGAGGCGGGGTCGGTGGCATCGACCACGAGCCTCAGCAGCGGTGCCGACGCCGGGTCCATGCCACCGGAGAGGTCGTCATCGGTGATCGGCCGGTAGGCGATCGGGACTTCGACCGAGCGCAGCACCACCTGGGCCGGGTGCGGGACTCCGCGCCAGGCGAACCTCGTGCGCAGGATCGGCGTCGCGTCGATGACGCGCTGCCACGCCTGACCGAGCAGGTCCGGTTGGGTCAGGCCGGCGAGTCGCATCCGGGTGCGGTTGACGTAGGCATCCGCGGTGGGATCGACCAGGCTGTGGAAAAGCATTCCCTCCTGGAGCGGGGTCAGGGGGTAGACGTCGTCTACGTCGCGGCCGTCGCCTACGAGAGTGTCCACTTCGGACTGAGAGAGTCCGGCGAGCGGGAAGTCCGACGGGGTGCGCCCGCCCGCGTCCGGAAGGGCGCAGTGCGCGACGATCTCACGCAGCGCCGACGCGGTGCGCCGGGCCAAGCTGTCCACTGTGGACTGATTGAAGGATTCTCCGGCGAACGCCCAGGACAGGTGCAGCCGCCCGCCCTCGACGGCCCCGATGATGTCGAGCAGGTGACTGCGCGGGCTGTCGGGGGCGACATCCTCGCCGAGGTCGGCCGCTTTCGCCCGGAACAGGCCGGTGCCCTCCTCGGTGCCGTCGAAGCGGCCGAGATAGTTGAAACACACCTGCGGATCCGGTACGGCGTCCAGGTCCGCGCCGGGGCGCAGATAGCGCAACGCCTCGAAGCTCAGGCCCCGGTGCGGCACCGCCCGCAGCGTCTCCTTGACCGATTTGAGCACCGCGCCCCAGTCGCCGCTCGGAACGCCGAGCACCACGGGGAACTGACTGGTGAACCAGCCCACGGTTCGGGTCAGGTCGACGCCGATGTCCTCGCGGCCGTGGCCTTCCAACGTCAGCGCGACCCGGTCGTGACCGGTCCATTCGGAGAGCGCTCGGCCCAGCGCCGCCAGCAACACGTCGTTGACCTGCGTGCGATACACCTGCGGCACATCGTGCAGCAGCGCGCGCGTGTCGGCCTCGTCCAGCACCACCGACACCGACCGGGCGGCACGGACGGTGTTGACGCCGCCCTGATGGTCCACCGGCAGCGCGGGCAGCGTTTCGGTCGACCGCCAGTGGTCCAGGTCGGCGTCGAATCCGCCGTCGCGCACGTGTTCGGTGAGCATCCGCGACCAGTGTCCAAACGACACCGCGGGTTCGAGGACGACCGGCTCACCAGCCGTCAAAGCGCGGTAGGCGTTGTCCAAGTCGGCCAGGATGATCCGCCAGGACACCGCGTCCACCACCAAGTGATGCGCGGTGAGGAACAGTCTCGGTCGTGGCCCGGTGAACAGGATGGCCCGGGTCACCCTGCCCTGGTCGACGCGCAGCCCGGCCTGGGCCGCGTGGGCGATGCGGTCGCTCTCGGCGCGGTCGACGCCGTCGACGACCACGAGCACGTCGTCAGCCTCGACCGGCTCCTGCGTCCAGCCGTCGGGCCCTTCGGTGAACCGGCTCCGCAGGGCGGCATGGTGCCCGACGATCAGGCCAAGTGCTCGGCGCAGCCGGTCGACGTCCAGGTCGGGGTTGACCTCGAACACGGTGGACATGGCGAAGTGGTCGCGGTGCTCGGGCGGGGTCGTGGCCATCAGCCAGTGCTGAATGGGGGTCAACGGCGCGGGGCCACCCGCGTCCTCGACGGTCTCGGCGACTTCGCGGGTCACGACCAGCGCGAGGTCGGCGACCGTCTGCCGCTGGAAGATGTCCTTCGTGGCGAAGTGCAGTCCGGCGGCGCGCGCCTGGGACACGACCTGCATGCTCAGGATCGAGTCGCCGCCGAGGGCGAAGAAGTTGTCCCGTGCGCCCACGCGGGGAACGCGCAACACCTGCGCCCACACCTCGGCCAGGTCGCTCTCCACGCCCGCGCGGGGTGGGAGGTAGCCCTCGCCGGTGGGGGCGAGCGGCGCGGGCAGTGCCCGGTGGTCGAGTTTGCCGTTCGGGGTGAGCGGCAGCGCGTCCAGCCGCACGAAGTCCGAAGGCACCATGTAGTCGGGCAGCGACTGGCGCAGGAACGCCGCCAGGTCGTCGTCGGACGAGGCCGGGGACACGTAGCCGACCAGGCGCTGGTGGCCGCCCACGTCGCGGGCGACGACCGCCGCCTCCCGAACGCCGGGGTGTCGCAGCAGCGCGGTCTCCACCTCGCCGGGTTCGACCCGGAAGCCGCGCACCTTGACCTGGTTGTCGGCGCGGCCCAGGTACTCCAGCTCGCCGTCGCGGGTCCAGCGGACCAGGTCACCCGTGCGGTACACGCGTGCCCCGTCCGCGCCGAACGGGTCGGCGATGAACCGGTCGGCGGTCAGCTCGGGCCGGTTGAGGTAGCCGCGGGAGACCTGCGGGCCACCCACGTACAACTCCCCCGGCACGCCGATCGGGACGTGTCGCCGCTCCGCGTCGAGCACATAGGCGCGGACGTTGTGCAGCGGGCGCCCGATCACCACGCGGTCCCCGGCGATCTCGGCGATCGCGGTGTCGACCGTGGTCTCGGTGGGGCCGTAGAAGTTGAACGCGGCGATGTCGGCCGACGCCAGTTCGCGCCAGAGGGTGTCGCCGACCGCTTCCCCGCCGACGGTCAGCGCGCGCAGTCCGGTGCGCAGCAGTCCCGCCGAGATGAGCTGGCGGGCGTGCGCCGGGGTGAGGAAAAGGATGTCGAGCCGCTCGGCGTAGGCGATCAGGGCGGTCGGGTCGCGACGGGTGTCGTCGTCGATGACGTGCAGTTCGTGGCCCGAGGCGACCAGGATCAGCCCGTCCACGGCGGTGTCGAAGGAGAACACCGCGGTCTGGCCGGCGCGCAGCCGGTCACCGGGACGTGACACCAGCTCCCGATGGTGGGCATAGAGCGCCGCGATGTTGCGATGTTCCACCACGACACCCTTGGGGGTGCCGGTTGATCCCGAGGTGTAGATGACGTAGGCCGCCGAGCCTTGGTCCACCACGACACCGGGGTCGATTTCCGGGTAGGCGCGGGTGTCCGGGATGGCGTCGAGGAAAACCACCGGGCGCGCGTCGGCCCGCATCAGGTCGATCCGTTCACCGGGCAGACCGGTGTCCACCGGCAGGTAGGCGGCGCCGGTCTTGAGAACCGCGAAGATGCCCAGGACCATGTCCGCGCGTGGCAACGCCAGGGCGACCACAGTGCCGGGTGCGGCGCCGCGATCACGCAGCAGGTGCGCGAGGCGGTTGGTCGCGGCGTCGAGTTCGGCGAAGGTGTGGGAGTCCGAACCGCAGACGACCGCGACGGCGTCCGGTGTCGTCTTGGCTCGCGAGGTGAGTTCTTCGTGCAGGGTGACCGTCGGGACGGGCCGCTCGGCGCCGTGCCAGCCGTCGAGCCGGGCGCGCTCGTCGGCGTCGATCAGGGGCAGCTCCCCCACTGACCGGTCCGGGTCGGCGGCGATCGCGGCGAGCAGCACGCCGAGGTGGCGGGTCATGGCCGCGACGGTGTCGGCGTCGAACAGATCGGGGTTGTACTCGATCGCGCCGAGCAGGTCGCCGCCGGATTCCTGGAACTCCCAGGTGAGGTCGCGGCCGGAGGTGAGTGCGGGCAGGTCGACCGGGTCGACGCGCAGGCCGGGCAGATCGGGGACTTCGTCCGGGGTGTTCTGCAACAGCACCATCACGTCGAACAGCGGCGACCGGCTGGTGTCGCGGCGCGGGGCGATCGCGTCGACCACGCGCTCGAAGGGCACATCCTGGTGGGCGAACCCGGCCAGAACGGTGGACCGGGCGGCGGCGAGCAGGTCGGTGAACGACGCGGAGCTGTCCACTGTGGAGCGCAGGACGAGGGTGTTGACGAAGAAGCCGACGACGTGTTCCAGCTCCGGCCGGTCGCGGCCCGCGGTGACCGTGCCGACCGCGATGTCGTCCTGCCCGGTGTAGCGGGCGAGCAGGACCTTGGTCGCGGCGAGCAGGGTCATGAACAGCGTGCCGTCGCGGCTGCGGCCGAGGTCGCGCAGACCGTCCACGACGGTGGCGGGCACGGTGAACACGTGCTTGGCGCCCGCTGTCGTGCGTATCGCGGGTCGGGGCCGGTCGGTGTGCAGTCGCAGCGGTTCCACCCCGGCCAGCGTCGAGCGCCAGAAGTCGAGTTGGGTCGCCAGTTCCGGCATCCGGTCGTGCTGCCACAGCGCGAAGTCGCGGTAGCGCACCGGGATTGTCGGTAGCAGCGCGGGCACACCGGACACCGCGGACTGGTACAGCGCCGTGAGGTCGGTGGCCAGCACGGACGCCGACCACCCGTCGGTGATGATGTGGTGCAGGGTCAGGACAAGGACGTGGTCCTCGGCGCTCAGGCCCAGCAGGCGCACGCGCAGCAGCGGTCCTGTGCGCAGGTCGAACGGACGCGTGGTCTCCTCGGCCAACAGCTTTTCGATGGCCGTCTCGCCGTCAGCACTGTCGACGTCCTCGACCGTCAACGTCACCGGGTAGGGCTCGCCGACGATCTGATCCTCGGCGTCGAACGTGGTGCGCAGCGATTCGTGCCGCTCCACCAACGCGGTGAGCGCGGCCGACAACGCGGACACCTCCAACGGGCCGCGTAACCGCAGCGCGGTCGGGCTGACGTACTCGGTGCCACCGGGCTCGAACTGGTCGAGGAACCACAGGCGCCGCTGGGCGAACGACTGCGGCACCGCGCTGTCCACAGCGGCGGACGGGATGACATCGGTGTCGCCGCCGGGGATGGCACGGGCGAGTTCGGCGACGGTCGGGTGCTCGAACAGCGCGCGCGGCGAGAGACGCACGCCGAACACCTCGCGCAGCCGTGACACCACCCGGATGCTCAGGATGGAGTCACCGCCGACGGCGAAGAAGTTGTCGTCCGCGCCGATCCGCTCGACACCGAGCACGTCCGCCCACGCGGCCGCCACCAGTCGCTCCGCCTCGGTGCGCGGCTCGGTGAAGTCGCCCGCGTCGAAGACGGGCGCGGGCAGCGCCCGCCGGTCGAGCTTGCCGCTGGAGGTCAGCGGCAGCGCGGGCACCGACACCACAGCCGCAGGCACCATGTACCCGGGCAGGTTCCCGGCGAGGAGGGCACGCGGATCGCCCTCCGGGTCACCGACGACGTAGGCGACCAGCCTGCCGTCTCGGGCGAGCACGGCGGCGTCGAGCACGCCGGGCAACTCGCGCAGCGCGGCGGCGACCTCGCCCGGCTCGATCCGGAAACCGCGGATCTTCACCTGGTCGTCGGCGCGGCCCAGGAAGTCGAGCACGCCGTCGTCGGTCCACAGCACGCGGTCACCGCTGCGGTACATGCGAGTGCCGGGATCGCCGAACGGGTCGGCCACGAAACTGGACGCGGTCAGGCCGGGACGGGCGTGGTAGCCGCGGCCGAGTTGCGCGCCCGCCAGGTACAGCTCGCCCGGCACACCCGGCGGCACCGGGTTGAGGCTGTCGTCCAGGACGTAGGCGCGGACGTTGTGCACTGGGCGGCCGATCACCGGGCGGTCGTACTCATCGATGCGGCACAGCGTGCATTCGACGGTGACCTCGGTCGGGCCGTAGTAGTTGAACACCCGCAGCCGGGGGTTGCGGCGCAGGTCGCGCAGCAGCGCCTCGCCCAACGCCTCGCCGCCGACCAGCATCTCGGTCAGCGGGGTGTCCAGCAGGCCCGCGGCGACCATCTGGGTGGCGAAGGTCGGCGTCAGGTCGGTGGAGGTGATGCCGCGTTCACTGAAGTAGTCGACAAGGGCGGCCGGATCGAACCGGGTCTCCTCCTCGATGACGTGCAGCTCGTGGCCCGCGCCCAGGTAGAGCAGCCCGACGACGGAGGCGTCGAAGGTGAACGCGGCGACCAGCGCGAAGCGGCCGGGTCCGCCGGTGATCGCCGGGCCGGTGAGGTCGAGCAGGTGGTCGTAGTACAGGTTGGTCAGGGCACCGTGGTCGATCACCACGCCCTTGGGCCTGCCGGTGGACCCTGAGGTGTAGATGACGTAGGCGGCGTGACCGGGGCGGATGTCGACGGCGGGCCTGGTGTCCGGCAGACCGGTGGTGTCCCCGATCGCGTCGAGCACGATCACCGGATCGGCGTCGGCGAGCATGAACTCGACGCGATCCGCGGGCAGTGCGATGTCCACGGGCATGAACGCGGCACCCGATTTGAACACCGCCAGGATGGCCACGATCATGTCGACCGAGCGCGGCAGCCGGAGCGCGACGAGCTGTTCCGGCCCGGCGCCCTCGGCGATGAGCCGGTGTGCCAGCCGGTTGGCCGCGGCGTCGAGTTCGGCGAAGGTCAGCGCGACGTCCCCGCACACGGCGGCGCCCGCGTCCGGGGTCTGGGCGGCCTGCCGCTCGAACACGGTGGTGTAGAGCGGCTCCGGCATGGGGGTGGCGGTGTCGTTCCAGTCGACGAGCATCCGTCGCAGGTCCGCACCCGACATCCAGGGCAGGGTGGCCACGGTGCCGTCGATCGTGTCGGCGATGCCGGTGAGCAGGGTCCGCAGCCAGCAGGCGACCCGCTCGGCGGTGACGGCGTCGAGCAGCGCGGGGTCGTAGGAGAGGTCGACATGCACCCGGTCGTCCACGTGCGCGGCCAGGGTGAGCGGCAGATTGGTGGTGTCGATCGTGGCCACGTCGGTCACCCGCAGGCCGTCCGCGCTCGACGCGTCGTCGAACGGGTAGTTCTCGAACACCACCACGCTGTCGAACAGCCCGGTGCCCGCCTCGACCGCGCTGTGCGACTGGATACGCGAGAGGGCGAGGAAGTCGAAGGCGCGCGACTCGCTCTGCGCGGACTGGAGATCACGCAGCCAGTCCGCGACCGGTCGCGCCGGATCGACCTGGACGCGGGTGGGGACGGTGTTGATGAACATGCCGACCATCGACTCGACGCCGGGCAGGTCGGCGGGCCGACCCGACACGGTGCTGCCGAACACGACATCGCGGGTGCCGCTCCAGCGCGACAGCAGCACCGCCCACGCCCCCTGGACGGCGGTGTTGACGGTGACGCCGGTGTTCCGCGTCGCGGCACGCAGCCGCTCGGATTCCTGTGGGGTGAGGGCGAAGCGGATGGACTCGCTGGACTCGGTGCGGTGCGCGTGGGTGGGCTGGTGGTCGTAGGGGACGGCGACCGGTTCGTCGAACCCGTCGAGCACCGTGCGCCAATGCGCGGCGGCGGCGGCGGTGTCCTGTTCGGACAGCCAGCGCAGGTAGTCGCGGAAGGGTCTGCGGGTGATCGGCACCGCGGGAGTGCCCGCGGTGATGGCCGCGTACTCGGCACACACCTCCGCGAAGACCTGGCCGGTGCTCCAGCCGTCGAGCAGCACGTGGTGGGAGGACCACACGAGCAGCACCTGGTCGTCGGTGAACCGCAGGACCACCGCGCGCAGCAGCAGTCCACTCAGGTCGAATGACCGGGCGCGGTCCGCCGCCAGGAACTCGGCCAGCGCGGTGTCCCGGTCGGCGCGGTCGCGCCAGTCCAGCACCGGAACGTCCATTTCGGACAGTCGTACGACCTGTACGGGTTCGTCGACGCCCTCCCAGACAACGGAAGTGCGCAGTGCCGGGGTCCGCTCGACCACACGCCGGAACGCGGTGGCCAACGCGTGCGGTTCGGGCACGCCGTCGAGCAGGAGGCGCACCTGGTCGACGTAGGCGCCGCCGTCCGGCTCGACGAGGCTGTGGAACACCATGCCCGCCTGGAGCGGGGTCAACGGATAGATGTCTTCGACCTCGGTGCCGTTACCGGCGATGGCGTCCACCTGGGCCTGGGTGAGGTCCGTGAGCGGGAAGTCCGACGGTGTGCGCCCGCCGGCGCCGGGTGTGGCGCAGTGCGCGGCGATCTCGCCGAGCGCGGACACCATGTCGTCGGCGAGCCGCCGTACCGTGTCCCTCTCGTGGACCGATCGGGAGAATTCCCAGGTCAACACGAGTTCGCCCGCCTCGACCATGCCGGTGACCTCCAACAGGAAGTCCCGGGCAGAGGACGGGTCGACGTCGCTGCCCGCGTCGGGGTGCCGGGCACCGATGAGTCCGTCGGCCGAGGTGTCGAAGTGGCCGTGGTAGTTGAACCCGACCTGCGGAAGCGGTCGGTCGAGTCCACTGCCCGGCCTCAGGTAGCGCAGCGCCTCGAAGCCGAGCCCCTTGTGCGGCACCGCCCGCAGGGTCTCCTTGACCGACTTCAACACCGCGTCCCACCCGCCATCGGACAGGGTGAGGGTCACCGGGAACTGGGTGGTGAACCAACCGACCGTGCGGGACAGGTCGACCCCATCGATCAGGTCCTCCCGACCGTGGCCCTCGACAGTGATGTCGGCCTCGGCCCGGCCGGTCCAGCCGGTGATCGCGCGGCCGAGTGCGCTGAGCAGCACGTCGTTGACCTGGGTTCGGTACGTGCGCGGGACCAGGTGCAGCACGGCGTCAGTCGTCGCCCGGTCCAAGCGGACGGTGACGGACTCGGTCGTACCCGCGAGGTTGTCGCCGTCGTGGTCGACCGGGAGTGCGACGGGTGCGGGCACCGCTGACCAGTGGGCGAGGTCGTCGTCGAGGCCGCCCGCCGCCACGTGCTCGGCGAGGCGGTGCGCCCACTCGGTGAACGGCGTCCCGACCGGCGACAGGGCAACGGTCTCCCCCGCCTTGATCCGCGCATAGGCGGTGGCGAGGTCTTCCAGGACGATCCGCCAGGACACGCCGTCGATGACGAGGTGGTGCACGGCGAGGAACAGTCGCTCACCCACGAGTGCGGCGCGGAACGGGGAACCGTCGAGCCCGACGGACGCGCGCACGGTGTCCACATCGGACTCACGGGTCAGCCGGACGGTGGTGTCCGCCGGTTCCTGGCGCCATCCGTTCCGCGTTTCGCGGAAACGGTGGCGCAGGGCCGGGTGGTGGTTCACGACCGCGGTCAAGGCCCGTTCGAGGATGTCCGGGTCCGTGTCGGGGGCGAGGTCGACCAGCAGGGACATCGTGAAGTGGTCCAGCGGGCCGTGCGTGGTGAAGAACCAGTGTTGGATGGGGGTCAGCGGCGCGTCGCCGTCCCGCGCGAGCGCGACAGTCGTGGAGTCGGCCACGGTGTCGGTCATGTGGGCGAGTTCGGCGACGGTCTGGGCGAGGAAGACGTCGCGGGAGGTGAGCCGCAGGCCCGCCGCGCGGGCGCGGGAGACGAGCTGGATGCTCAGGATCGAGTCGCCGCCGAGGGTGAAGAAGTTGTCGGTGACGCCCACCCGGTCCACGCCGAGCACGTCGGCCCAGAGCGCGGCGAGTCGCCGTTCGACGTCGGTGCGCGGTTCGACGTGGACGTCGCCGCCGCGCAGGTCCGGCGCGGGCAGCGCGGCGCGATCGACTTTGCCGTTGGGGTTGAGCGGGACGCGGTCGAGCCGAACGAACGCCGCGGGCACCATGTACTCGGGCAAGGTGCGTTTGAGTTCGGCCCGCAACGCGGCGGCATCAGGCTCGGTGTCGCAGACGAGATAGGCGACCAGGCGGCGGTGTCCACCGTCCTCCCGGGCCACGACCGTGGTCTCGCGAACGCCACGCACCGCCAGCAGCGCGGTCTCCACCTCGCCGGGTTCGATGCGCAGGCCGCGGATCTTCACCTGGTCATCGGCGCGGCCCAGGTATTCGACGGTCCCCTCGGTGGTCCACCGAACCAGGTCGCCGGTGCGGTACATGCGGGTGCCCTCGGGCCCGAACGGGTCCGCGATGAACCGCTGCGCGGTCAGGCCGGGGCGGTCGAGGTACCCGCGAGCGACCTGCGCGCCCGCCAGGTACAACTCCCCCGTCACGCCCACCGGTACCGGCCGCAGGTCGGCGTCGAGGATGTAAGCGCGCACGTTGCGCAGCGGTGTCCCGATCACCGGGTCGCCGCCATCTATCCGCGCGGACAAGGCGTCGACGGTGACTTCGGTGGGGCCGTAGAAGTTGTAGGCCGCGGTGTCCGCTTCAGCGAGTTCGCGCCACAGGGCGTCTCCCACCGCCTCGCCACCCAGCATGAGCACCGCGGGTCGGTGGTGCGGGTCCGACAGCAGCCCTGCGGGCAGGAGTTGGCGCACGTATGACGGGGTGAGGTCAAGGAAGTCGATCCGCTCACGAACCACGTACTCGACCAACGCGTCCGGATCCAACCGCACATCATCGGTGAGCACGTGCAACTCGTGGCCATCGGCCATCA
>JALZNB010000213.1 GCA_030857905.1 Actinomycetota bacterium | reverse complement strand
GAACTGGCTCAGGTCAACTACACCGCGCCGGTGTCCATCGGCATCGCCCTCGCCGAACGACTGCGTAGGCAGGGGCACGGCTCGATCGTCGCACT
Source organism: Actinomycetota bacterium (assembly GCA_030857905.1). Classification (GTDB taxonomy): domain Bacteria; phylum Actinomycetota; class Actinomycetes; order Mycobacteriales; family Pseudonocardiaceae; genus Actinokineospora. The sequence continues at coordinate 3,636 of JALZNB010000213.1, read as the reverse complement.
GTCCTCTGTGGCCGGTGAGCGCGTCCGTAGGTCGAACTTCGTCTACGGCTCGACCAAAGCCGGTTTCGACGGCTTCTACCTCGGGCTCGGCGAGGCGCTGCGCCCCGAGGGCATCAACGTCACCGTGGTCCGCCCCGGTTTCGTGCACACGAAGATGACCGAGGGCCTCAAGCCCGCACCGATGGCGACCACGGCCGACCAGGTGGCCGACGTCGTCCTGGACGCCGTGCGCAAGCGCAAGGACCTGGTGTGGGCCCCGGCCCAGTGGCGCGTGGTCATGTCGGTTCTGCGCCACATCCCCCGCCCCATCTTCCGCCGCCTGCCCATCTGAGGCGGGTTGCTCAGAGGTAGATGGAGAGCGCGAGGCAGGCGAGCCAGGAGGCGCCGAGGATTTGCAGAACACGGTCCTTGAGCGCGATTTCCTCCGGCTCGCCCGCGTTGCCCTCGTCGACGTCCACGGCGTAGCGCAGGACGGCGATGACGAACGGGACGATCGAGATGACGGCCCAGATCGAGTTGTGGTCGCTGCGTTCGCGGATCTCGAAGGCCCACAACGCGTACGTGGTGATCATGATCGCCGACGAGGTCGCCCACACGAAGCGCAGGTAGCTCGACGAGTACTTCGACAACGACGAGCGGATCTTGGCGCCGGTCTTCTCGAACAGCATGATCTCGGCGTAGCGCTTGCCCGACACCATGAACAGCGAGCCGAACGCCGTGACCAACAGGAACCACTGGGACAGCACGATTCCCGCGGCGACCCCACCGGCGATGGAACGCAGCAGGAAGCCGGAGGCGACGATGCACAGGTCGATCACCGGCTGGTGTTTGAGGCCGAGGCAGTAGCCGAGCTGCACCGCCGCGTACACCGCGAGCACGATGAGCAGCGACCAGCCCGCGAACAGGCCGATGCCCATCGAGGCGACGAACAGGACCGCGGACGTGGCGTACGCGAGCGGGACCGGGACGATGCCAGCGGCGATGGGACGGTTGCGCTTGGTGGGGTGCTGGCGGTCGGCGTCGACGTCGATCGCGTCGTTGACCAGGTACACCGACGACGACACCAGGCAGAACGCGACGAAGGCGATGGCCGCGTCGAACAGCACATCGCGCTCGAAGATCCGGTTGGCCGCGAAGGGCGCGGCCAGGACCAGGACGTTCTTCACCCACTGGCGGGGTCGAGCGGTACGGATCAGCCCGCGGACGACGCCGGGGCGGGCGGTCGTCCGGGTGCCACTCACCGACGCGCCAACTTCCGGCGGACGAGGCCACCGATCAGGGCACCCAGCGCGGAACCGGCGAGCACGTCGGTCGGGTAGTGCACGCCGAGCACGAGCCGGGAGACCAGCATCGGCGGGACCAGGACGGGTACCAGACTGCGGCCGGTCAGCCCCGAGTACAACACGGCGGCCGCGGTCGTCGACGTCGCGTGCGACGACGGGAAGCTGAGCTTGCTCGGCGTCCCGACCAGGATCTCGACCGACGGGTCGTCCGGCCGGGGGCGACGCACGACCCGCTTCACCGCGATGGACGCTGCGTGCGCGGCGACCACCCCGACCGAGGCGACCAGCCAGTCCCTGCGCCTGCGCTTGTCGACGACGGCGCCCACCACACCGAGGGCGAACCAGCCCGCGCTGTGCTCACCGAACAGCGACAGGCCCCTTGCGGCTTTCACCACGGCTGGGGTGCCGATCGCGCCCTGGACCCGGCTCAACGCGGCGGTCTCCCGCCCCGCGACCGATGCCTTGCGGTCCACTCGTTACCTCCGGCTCATGGATGCTCCCCCGATGACGAACATCGGGGGAGCGGCCACGGTGTTTCGCTAATGTGTCGAATCAGTCGTCGATGGAGCCGTCGAGCGGGGCCCCGTCGGTCAGGTGCGGCGCGATCTTGTTGTCGAACACCGACAACGCGGAACCGATCGCCATGTGCATGTCGAGGTACTGGTAGGTGCCCAGCCGACCGCCGAAGATGACGTTCTTCGTGGCCGCCTCGGCCTTCGCCAGGGCGCGGTAGCGCTCGACCTTGGCGCGGTCCTCGGGGGTGTTGATCGGGTAGTACGGCTCGTCGCCCGCCTCGGCGGACCGGGAGAACTCACGGACGATGACCGTCTTGTCCGTCGGGTAGTCCTTGCGCTCCGGGTGGAAGTGCCGGAACTCGTGGATGCGGGTGAACGGCACATCCTCGTCGTTGTAGTTCATCACCGAGGTGCCCTGGAAGTCCCCGGTCGGCAGGACCTCGGTCTCGAAGTCGAGTGTGCGCCAGCCCAACTCGCCCTCGGCGTAGTCGAAGTAACGGTCGAGCGGACCGGTGTAGACGGTCGGTGTCGCGGCCGGGATGCCGCTGCGAACGTCGAAGTAGTCGGTGTTCAGGCGCACGTCGATGTTCGGGTGCGCGGCCATCTTCTCCAGCCACGCGGTGTAGCCGTCGACCGGCAGACCCTCGTAGTCGTCGTTGAAGTACCGGTTGTTGAAGGTGTAGCGGACCGGCAGCCGCGTGATGATCGACGCGGCCAGTTCCTTCGGGTCGGTCTGCCACTGCTTCGCGGTGTAGCCGCGCACGAACGCCTCGTAGAGCGGGCGGCCGATCAGCGAGATGGCCTTCTCTTCGAGGTTCTGCGCGTCCTCGGTCCTGATCTCCGATGACTGCTCGGCGATCAGCGCGCGGGCCTCGTCCGGGCTGAACGACTTGCCGAAGAAGTTGTTGATCAGCGCGAGGTTCATCGGGAACGCGTAGACCTGGCTCTGGTAGCGAGCGAACACGCGGTGCTGGTAGCTGGTGAACTCGGTGAACTCGTTCACGTAGTCCCACACCCGCTTGTTCGAGGTGTGGAACAGGTGCGCGCCGTACTTGTGCACCTCGATGCCGGTTTCCGGTTCGGCCTCCGAGTAGGCGTTGCCGCCGATGTGCGACCGCCGCTCCAGGACAAGCACCCGCTTGCCGAGTTGGGTCGCGACGCGCTCGGCGATCGTCAGTCCGAAGAATCCGGACCCGACGATGACCAAGTCGTAGCCGTCGAAGCTGTCGTTGTTGTCATTCCTGCCTGCCACCGCGTTCACGGAAGCAGGTTACCCGCGTGACGGCCTGTGACAGCCACGAGCCCCGGTGCCGTCGGACGACTCCGGGACCCGCCCACGTCCCGTGGACTAACCTTCCGAATTTCCCGTCTCTCCACTGTGGACGTTCGGCGGAGTTGGCGCGTTCCCGCGACTCTCCCCCGCTCGGCCGCCCAGTCCGGGCAGGACGTCCGCCGCGATTTCTTCGAGTGTCGTCTCGCGCCCGGCGTAGATCCCGTCCGTCCGCGGCCAGTGGGTGATGAGATCGGTGAAGCCGAGCGCCTGTGCCCGACCCACGTGGTCTCGGAAGGCTTCCACGCTGCTCAGCGAGAACAGCGGGGACGAGTCGACGCTGATGAACCGGTCGATGGTCGAGGGGCCACGGCCCTGGGCGTAGAGGATGTCGTCGAATCGGCGCACCCGCGCGGCGATACCGCGCCACCACACGTCGATGTCGTCGTCGTATTCGCCGTTGGTGAGCCAGCCTTGGCCGAACCGGGCCGCCAGGTTCATGCCCTTCGGCCCGTTCGCGGCGACGAGGAACGGAATCCGGGGACGCTGCACACTGCCGGGCGCACTC
>JALZNB010000207.1 GCA_030857905.1 Actinomycetota bacterium | reverse complement strand
CCGCGAACATCGTCTCCGGCGCACTGGCCATCGTCGTCTGGCCGCTGGGCTGCCTCGCACTGGCCCGCCAGGTCTTCGGCCCGTCGCGGGCCGCGCTCGCGGTGACCGGTGTGCTGAGCGTCGGCTTCGGCGCGTTCCCCTGGGGCCTGCTCGGGTTCGGCGTGCTGTGGGCCAACACCCTCGGCCTCGTCCTGGTGCCCGCCACTCTCGCGGTACTGCTGTCGCTGGTCGGACTCGCCAAGGAAAACGCGGTCGGCAAGGTCCGGGCAGGCGTGCTGCTCCTGGTGGGCATGGGCGCGATCGGGCTGTCCAACCCGGGCGCACTGTTCAGCTTCTTCGCCCTCGCCGTGCCGGTGATCCTCGCCGCGAGCCTGATACGGGCGTGGCGGCTGCGCGCGGACGGGAAGACCGGACGCGGCATCGGCGAGTTCGTCATCGTTTTCGGCGTGATCGTGGGCACCTGGTACTGGACGGCCACCACGTCCAACCCGACGCTGGCCAACACCCGCAACACCTACTGGGCGCCGTTCGAGACACCGTCGCGGGCAATCGGCGAGATCCTGCTCAACGCCACCAACGGCAGGCCCGCACTCTGGCTGATCTCGTTCCTGATGCTCGTCGGCATCGTCCTGTGCGTGCGCTCGGCGATGCTGCGGTGGGTGATCGCGGCCCACGCGGTGAGCGGATTCCTGTACCTGGTGGCCGCCGCGTTCAACCGGCCGGACACCCAGAAGTTCACCGGCTACTGGTACAACGACTCATACCGGCTCGCGGCCATGCTGCCCATCACCGGAACCCTGCTGGCGACCGCTGGCGTGCTGTTCCTCGCGAGCAAGATCGCGGACTGGCGAACGGCCGACGAGACCGCGGGCGAAGCACACGCGACCCCGACCCGCCCGGCATGGCTGCGGCGAGTCACACCGACCGTCGCCGCCGTCGCCATCGCCGGACTGCTCGTCGTGTTGACCAGCGGCATGTACGTCCCCGACCGCACCGCCCGATTGACGCAGTACTACCAAACCCCCCCGGTGTCGAACACCCTCGCCGACGACGAACAACTCGCCTTCTTCGAGCGCGTCAAGGCGAAGATCCCCGAGGGCGCCGTCGTGGCGAACAACCCGTGGGACGGCAGCGGCCTGCTGTGGGCGGTGGCCGACCGCCGGACCCTGTTCCCCCACTTCACCCTGCCCGCCAACTCCGACCGCGCCTACCTGGCCGAACACCTGGACAACGTGGAGGACGACCCGAAGGTGTGCCGGGCGGCCAACAGCCTGAAGGTGCGCTACCTCCTCATCGGCGACTCGGAGTTCTGGCCGTGGGACGGCCGCAACAAGGACTACCCCGGCTTCAAGGACCCCGGCACGACGGACGGCTTCGAACTGATCGACTCCGACGGCGACGCCAAGCTCTACCTGATCACCGGTTGCGGCACCAGCTAGTACGGCGCTTCCGCCACAGCGGGATGATGAACGAGCCCCGAAGCCGCCACTTTCAGCACGATCGTTCGGTCAATTGACCGGCATCGCGTAGGGGCTTCGTGGGGCATGTCGTTGGCGGAGTGTCCGAAGATCACGGGACGGCACGACAAATCCGCACGATCGTTCGGCCAGTCACCCAGCGCCCACCGAAGGAAGAACGACCGTCCGACCAGTCCGGTGCCCGCTCCAGAACGAACGATCGTTCGGTTAGCCCAGTGCTCTCACCAGAAGGAACGATCGTTCGGTCAGGTCCCGCTGCCCGCGCGAGAAGAACGATCGTTCGGTCAGTGCAGTGCAGTGCAGGCACGAGAGAGAACGACCTCAGTCCTCACCGATCTTGGTGAGGCTGAGCATGAAGCTCACGGTGATCAACTGGAAACCGGTGACCATCAGCACCATGCCGAGAATCGGCAACCGCATGGTGTCCAGCACATCGAGCGACCCGAACCCCTGCGTCCCCCACACGGTCAACGCGCCGATGAAGCACCCGATTCCGAGCAGAATCAGCAGCCCACCGGTCCACACACCGCGTTCGAGCGAGACCTTCGCGATTCGGGTGATCGTCCGCCCGGAAGGCGGCGGCAACAGTCCCAGATGTGCCGCGTAGGACCGGGAAACCACCGCCAGTCCCACGCCCTGCAACCCCAGCACGAACATGGTGGCGAATCCCAACATGCTGTGCACGCCGAAGCCGACGCCACCGATCTTCTGCATACCGAAGGACAGCCACAACATTCCCAGCGCGCCCACGCCCATCAGGAACAGCGACGGGTAGTACAGCAGCCAGCGCGGGCTGAAGGCCAGCAGGAATCGCAGGTGCCGCCAGCCGTCGCGCCACGTGCGCAGGTGTGGCGCGCGGCTGCGGCCGTCGGGTCGCAGTGTGGTCGGGACTTCGGTGATCCGGCGGTGTTGCAGTGACGACCGCACGACCATCTCGCTGGCGAACTCCATGCCGGAGGTGCGCAGGCCGAGTTCGAGCATCCGGTCGCGGCGGAACGCGCGGATTCCGCAGTGGAAGTCGCCGATCGGGATGCGGAAGAACAGCCGCCCCAGCATGGAGAGCACCGGGTTGCCGAGGTAGCGGTGCAGGAACGGCATGGCGCCGTCGGCGATTCCGCCCTGGAACCGGTTGCCCATCACCAGATCCGACCCGGCGCGCAGTTCGGTGAGGAAGCCGCCGATGTCGTCGAGGGCGTAGCTGTCGTCGGCGTCGGCCATCAGCACGTACTCGCCCTTGGCCGCCTCGATGCCCGCGGTGATCGCGGCACCGTATCCGCGGCGCGGAACATCGATGACCCGGGCGCCGTTGGCCCTGGCGATGTCCTGCGAGCCGTCGGTGGAACCGTTGTCAGCGACGATGATCTCGCCGACGACGCCGAGTCCGTCCAGTGACGCGCGGGCCTTGCGGACGCAGATTTCCAGCGTTTCGGCTTCGTTCAGACACGGCAGCACGATCGACAGTTCGACCGTCGCGGGCGACGCCGTCTCAGCCTCGGCGACGGGCTTGGACATCGTCATGCTTCGCGCTCCTTAGCTGGGAAGACGGCGAAAGCCTACGAGGAAGACGCATCCCACTCACGACCGGCACGGCACATGTCCCCCCAAAGAATGCAATCGACGGCGAGAGGGCATGGCGTTACGGGGTCACCGCGACCTCATGCGCGGAAGTAGTCGACCGTCCGCCGTACGCCTTCGGCCACATCGATCTCGGGCTTCCAGCCCAATTCGCGCGCGATGGCGGTGGAGTCGAGGGCCGAGGCACGCAGGTCCCCGAGTCGGGCGGGCGCGAGTTCCGGCTCGTCCGGTGTGCCCGCGGCCCGCGCCACCAGGGTGTGCAGTTCACGGTCGGACACCTGGACGCCGGTACCGATGTTGTAGCGGCGGGCGGTGGCGACATCGCCCGACACCGCGACGAACGCGGCGACGACATCGTCGACGTAGACGTAGTCACGGGTGTTTCCGCCGTCACCGAAGACCTTGGTGGGCTTGCCGTTGAGCAGCGCGTTGGCGAAGATCGCCACCACACCCGCCTCACCGAACGGGTTCTGCCTCGGGCCGTACACGTTGGCCAGCGCCAGATGTGTGCACTGCAACCCGTAGAGCTGGTTGTAGGTGTCGAGGTACAGCTCGCCGCTGACCTTGCTGGCCGCGTACGGCGACTTCGGGTTGATCGGGGTGTTCTCGGCGACCGGAAGCAGCTCGGGGGTGCCGTAGATCGAACCGCCGGACGACGCGAAGACGATCTTGCGGACGCCCGCCAGGCGGGCGGCCTCGGCCAGGTTGACCGTGCCGAGGACGTTCTGCGTGACGTCGAGCACCGGGTCGGCGACGCTGACCCGCACGTCGACCTGCGCGGCGAGGTGGAAAACGACCTCCGGCTTGATCGTGGCGAGCACCCCGTGCAGCTCGGGCGAGGTCACGTCGACCTCGTGCACGTCACAGCGCCCGGTGGCCAGCGCGGCTTCCAGGTTGGCCAGCCTGCCCCTGCTCAGATTGTCGATGACGGCCACGTCGTGGCCATCGCGGAGCAGACGGTCGACCAGGGTCGATCCGATGAAACCGGCACCGCCGGTCACGAGAGCGCGCATACGGCCCATGATGCCGTACCGGCCCCTTTCCCCAGGACCAGCCCCGCGCGCCGCCACCGGACCGACGACGCCCGGGACTCCGGTTCGGAGTCCCGGGCGCGGG
>JALZNB010000203.1 GCA_030857905.1 Actinomycetota bacterium | reverse complement strand
GTCCGGCTCCGTTCGCGCGGCCTGCGCGGGGCGCTTGCGGTCGCCCCCGGCCGCCTCCTCGCCTCGCGCCATCCGCCCCTTGACAGAGCGCGCCGTCTCCGGGGAGATTCCGGCCATCCTGGCCACCTGCCGCAACGACAGCCCCGGGTTCTCCCCCAGCAGTCGGGCCGCCGTGCGCCGCCGCTCGGCTCCGTCGAGGGGCCGTACCTTGCCGTCCCGCCCGGTCCGCGCGGCACCATCCCAGGTCCGCGCGGCCGCGACGGTCTTCGCGGAGAGCCCTACGACGTCGGCGATCATCCGGTCGGACCAGTGCGGGTGGGTGCGAAGAATGGTGGCGGCGGCCGATTTCCGGTCAGCCAGGCTCAGCGGCAACCCGTGCACGGTGTTGGCCCGCACAGCCTCCACGAACGCGTCGGCCGCACCTCCCTCCACCAGCCGCGCGGGCAACCGCGTGCGCCCCAGCACCCGCGCCGCCCGCACCCGGTGCACCCCGTCGATCACCCGCAGGGTCTCCCGGTGCACCCAGATCGGCGGCAGACTGTCCAACACCGCCGCCAACATCCCCACGTGCCCCTCGTCCACCCCCGCCACCCGGGGCGACCCGCCCTCACACAGATCGTCGATGTCGACCAGCACAACCTGCTCACGGGATGACGCGGCCACCGACCACAGACGGGCATTCTCGGCGAAACCGGGCATAATGCAGGGCCCCTCACGACGGTGGGCGCCGCGGCGCCACACAAGCCGACCTCAGTTCTGCCTGTTTTGTGCATGACGCCGCACCCGACGCTAAAACCCCGCCGCAACAACAACGCAACATTCGTGGGTGGCGGACGCGCCGACCAGCGACGAACCGGTCCGGTCGGCCAACACGGCAGCCATCCTCACTGCCGTGTCTTCGTCGATTCCTGTCACTCCACAGTGGAATCGTTGTGTCTCAACGGAAGTTTGCGGGCCTCTCACGGCGGGGCGTATACAGGAGCAAGAGGCCCCCGACTCCCAGCACAATCCCGGCAAGGGCAAGAGTTCCCGAAAGTGACCACTCGGCACCGACACCACCGGCAAGTGGACCGACCGCCATGCCGAGGCTGTAAACGATGTTGAACGTGCCGTACACGGCCGCGTAGGCGCCACCGCCGTGCCGCTGGGCGACGACGGCCAGCTCCGGCAGCGCGGGAACGAGCACGAAGCCATAGGCGATCGCGAAGACGCTCAGTACCCCGGCGACCCCGATCGGCGTGTCCAGGATGATCAGAGTCGGCATGAGCGCACCGGCCGCGAGCAACCCACCGGCCATGAGCCGCCGTCGCCCTCGCGGATAGCGATCCGCCAGCATTCCGGCGAGCGGACTGGTGGCCCCGTTGGCCAGTGTGGCCGCGCCGAAAACCAAGCCGATCACGACCGGGCCCGCGGCCAACCGGGTGGTGAGATCCAGCGGCAGGATCGGTTCGAGCATGCTCAACGCGGCTGACGCCAGGAACACCGCGATCACCGTGCTCCGCAGGACCGGATCGGCCAGCAACACCCGCACCCGGGCGGTCGCGCCGCCACCGCGGACCGGGTCGTGGATGAAGAAGAACTGTGTCAGCCCACTGAGTACGGCCACCACCGCCACCACGAGGAAGGGGGTGCGGTGGTCGCCCGCCTGCTCCAGGAGACCACCGACCGGCGGCCCGATGATCAGGCCCGCGCTCATGCAGGCCATGACAACACCCATGACCTTGCCCAGGTTGCGAGCGTCGGTCACCTCGGCGACCAGCGCGACACCGGCCGTCCACACCGCCGCCGCGGCGACGCCCTGCACGAACCTCGCGGTCACCAGCAGCGAATAACTGTCGGCCATGGCGAACAGGATCGTCGCGGCGACCAGGCCGAACGAGCCCACCAGCATCGGCCTGCGCCTGCCGATCCGATCGGAGAGCATCCCCAGGATCGGGGTGGCCAGGACCAGTCCCACCGCGTACACGGCGAACAACAGCCCGATCGCGGCGGTGGAGGCGCCGAGTTCCCTGGCATACACCGGAAGGACCGGAACCACGACGCTGTAGAGCAGCATGTCCACCAACATCGCCACGCACACGGCCGCGACCGCGAAGGTACCGGAACGCCTCGGCGTTCCGACACGACGCGCCTCGGTCATGCTCACGACGCGACACCCTGTCGCATCAATCCGTCGCGGAGTTCGGCCGCGAAAGCCGCGATCACCAGATCCGGTCGTTCGTCGGTGTGGGTGGCCATGAAACTCATCCTTCGACGGTAGGAGCAGCAACGGGATCACGGGTTGACATGCCCGCGACAGCAGGTTCATCCAGATCGTATGGGTCGACACTGGATTCTCGGTGAAGACCAGGACGACGGACAGTCGACTCCGAAATACAGAGACCAATTCTGTCCTATGTAGACTGTCTTGATCCATACGGCCTCAGCGCGGGCTGTCTATGGCACGATCTTCATTTGGGCCATCCATCACAACGGAGCCGCGACCGCGCAGTCGAACGTCAGTCACACAAGGACGCCACGACTATCCACAATGGACCCTCGAATCCAGCGACGCATCCCGTACCCGGCGGCCGCAGGCACGACCACCGGTGATGCCCGGCGACCGAGCGGGAAGCCTCGCCACGCTTGGGAAGGCGCAGCCGGAGACCGCTATTACCT
>JALZNB010000196.1 GCA_030857905.1 Actinomycetota bacterium | reverse complement strand
GCCGCACTCCCCTCGGACCCATCCTGAGATCCACTCGCCACCACAGTCAAACGCTCAGGATGCCGGGTCATTCCCGACTCACGCCATCGTTGGTCAACCGGAGCGTAGGTTTCGATGACCGGTGTCTCCGAGTGATTATCGGACTCCCCACCGACGGAACGTGGACTAAGGGCTACCTAACCCCCGGGCGGTACGGCACTCTGGTGGCCGTGACCGCGCGGACCGATTCCCTTGCCGACCTGCTCGGTGGGCGGCGGGGCGCACTCGACGCGACCGTGCCGCCGGTGGCTTTCGCGGTCGGCTGGCTGGCCGGCGGCCAGTCGATCGGCTGGGGCGCCGTCGCGGCTGTCGTTGTCGCGGTGGGCCTCGCGGCGTGGCGGATTGTGCGGCGACACAAGGTGACGGCTGTGTTGGGCAGCCTGGCCGCTGTCGCCGCCGGTGCGCTTGTCGCGCTCTACACCGGCCGCGCGGAGGACTTCTTCCTGATCCAGTTGTTGTCCAACGTGGCGAGCGCGCTGGCGTGGACGGTGAGCATTCTCGTTCGCTGGCCGCTGCTCGGCGTGGTCGTCGGCGGGGTGCTCGGGCAGAAAGCCCGGTGGCGCCGCGATTCGGACCTGCTCCGCGCCTACTCCAGGGCGAGTTGGGTCTGGGTGTTCGGTCAGTATGTGCTGCGCACCATCGTTTTCGGCCTGTTGTGGTGGTCGGGCAACGTGGTCGCGCTGAGCATCGCCCGAGTAGCACTGTCGTGGCCACTGGTCGCCGCGGTGGTGGCGTTGAGTGCGGTCGTCTTACGTAGAACGCTGCCGTCAGGTCATCCCGGTCTGCGGCATCCACGCCTGCCCGAACCGGCGCGGCACTAACTTTTCGGTCGGACCGCGTCCGGCCCGAACGCGTCCAGGGCGGCCAGCCAGGCCGCGCCCGTCGAACCATCCTGGGCAGAGGTCACGCGGTGGCTCTCCGCGAGGATTTCCCGCACGAGCGCGCCCACCGGGTTGTCCGCCGCGAGGACAGCTCCCGCCAACACGATCGGTCCGCCCGAGTCCGCTGCCTTCGCCTGCGCGGCCAGCGACGCGGCCGCGCGCCGCACGATGTCGCCCGCCGCCGGGTCGTCGACGTGCGCGCTGACCAACGGCGCGAACGTAGCCAACTCGATCGGCGCGACCGCTTTGACCGCCGTGATCAGCCGAGCGAAAAGGTTGTCGCCATCGGGCACCGCGGCGGCGAGCACGGCCGTGGCCAGCGGTCCCAGGTCGTCGCCGTGTTGTAGCTCGTACAGCGTGGCCCGCACGGCCTCGCGGCCGATCCAGAACGCCGACCCCTCGTCGCCGAGCAGCCAGCCGAAGCCGCCGACCGTGCCCGCCCGCGCGCGGTCGACGATCCGCATGGCGATGGACCCGGTCCCGGCGATGAGCACTGTGCCGTGCGGCGACGGTGTGCCGGAGGCGAAGGCGGCTTCCGCGTCGGTGACCACTCGCGCTCGTACGCCGACACCGGCCAACGCCGAGTGGAAGATTTCCGCGATCGCCGGGTCGCTGAGCTTCGAGGCCCCCGCCATCGCCAGCACACACGCTCGCGCCTGCCTGCCCGCCAACGCTGTGCTCACGGCCTCCGCCACCCGGGCGGCGGCCACCTCGGGCGGATGCGAGTTCGGGTTGCCCCCGCCCGCGGCGCCCCGCCCGGCAACAGTGCCGTCGGCGTCGACAACGAGGGCTCGGCTGGACGTGCCGCCCACGTCGACCCCGATCGCGAACCCGTCCACATGACCTCCCCAGGCGGACACTGCTCCATTTGGAGTAACATGGGCAGCGCCCGCTCCGTTAAACCCCCTCGACGGAGCGGGCACTCTGCTGTCGATCTTAAGGACTTCTGGCCTCGGGGACTATCGAGTCCTGGTCACCTTGTTCAGCCCGCGCGGCCGGTCGGGATCGACGCCGCGAGCCAGTGCCAGGCCGAGTGCCAGGCGTTGCAGCGGCAGCACCTCAAGGATCGGCGCCACTTCCTCGGCTGTCGCGGGCAGCGCGATCCGCAGCGCGGCAGGCATCGATGGGGCCGCTGATCCCGCCGCGATGATGTCGGCGCCGCTGCGGTCCACGACCTCCAGCACCTCGCGCATGGCGTCGCCGCCTGCTCCTTCGCTGGTGACAGCCAGCACGGCAGTCTTGGCGTCAACTGCGGCCACCGGGCCGTGCAGTAGATCCGCGCCGCTATAGGACCTGGCTGACAGGTAGCTGGTCTCGGCCAGTTTCAACGCTGCCTCAGCCGCCGTCGCCGACGAGTAGCCACGACCGGTCGTCACCAGCCGGTCGACAAAACGTAGACGCCCGACAGCCTCGTCAACCGAGACGTCCAATGCGCGTTGTGCCAGGTCGCCGATGTCCTTGACCGCGTCGCCGATGCCTCCGCGCGCCGCGTCGATCAGCAGGTACAGCGCCAACAAGGTGGCCGAGTAGGTCTTCGTCGCGGCGACCGCGAGCTCTGGGCCCGCGCCGATGTCGACCGCGAACTCGGCGACCTCGACCAGTGGCGAGTCGGGCGTGTTCGTCACCGCAACCGTGATGGCGCCGCGCTCGCGTGCCACCCGTGTCGCCTCGACCAGATCGGGCGAGCCGCCGCTCTGGCTCACGGTGGTGAACAGGACGTTCGTCAGATCCGGGTGGGCTCCGTACAACGTCGTGGTCGACGGCGACACCAGTCCGGCGGGCAAGTTCAGCAGCACCTCGGTGAGGTATTTGGCGTACAGCGCGGCGTGGTCGCTCGACCCGCGCGCGGCGAACAGCGCGAACCGGGGTTCGCGCCGGGCGATCCGGTCGGCGACGGCGGCGAACTCGGCCCGCCGGGTGAGCAGGCCCGCGAGCACCGCGGGCTGTTCGGCGATCTCGGCGCGCATCCGGGCCCCGCCTGGTCCTGTCGGCGGCATCGGCCACCCCTTCCCTTAAGGTCTAGAC
>JALZNB010000177.1 GCA_030857905.1 Actinomycetota bacterium | reverse complement strand
CACCGACACGGTGTGGGGCCCTCGACGACTTACCCGAGTGAGACTAGATCACACGCCGCCCGACAGCTTCTCGCGCAGTGCGGCGAGCTGCTCGTCGCTGGCGAGCGTGCCGCCACTCTGAGCGGGCTTCTCCGAACCGGAACCGGACGCGGTGGAGGAGTACGACTGCTCCCCGCTGGTACCGGCGGCCTCGGCGCTGATGCCCTCGGCCTCGGCGGCCGCGTCGGCCTCCGCCGCCTTGACGATCTGCTTCATGTGCTGCTCGTAGCGAGTGTGCGCCTCGGCGTACTGGCGCTCCCACTCCTCGCGCTGCTTGTCGAAGCCTTCCTGCCAGTCCTGGGTCTCCGGGTCGAAGCCTTCGGGGTAGATGTAGTTGCCCTCGGCGTCGTACTCGGCGGCCATGCCGTACTGGGTCGGGTCGAACTCGGTCTCGGCGGTGAAGCCCTCGTTCGCCTGCTTCAGCGAGAGCGAGATGCGACGACGCTCCAGATCGATGTCGATGACCTTGACCATGACGTCGTTGCCGACCTGGACAACCTGCTCCGGGATCTCCACGTGGCGCTCGGCCAGCTCGGAGATGTGGACCAGGCCCTCGATGCCCTCGTCGACCCGGACGAACGCACCGAACGGAACCAGCTTGGTGACCTTGCCCGGCACGATCTGACCGATCGCGTGGGTGCGGGCGAACTGGCGCCACGGGTCTTCCTGGGTCGCCTTGAGCGAGAGCGACACGCGCTCGCGCTCCATGTCGACGTCGAGGACCTCGACGGTGACTTCCTGGCCGACCTCGACAACCTCGGACGGGTGGTCGATGTGCTTCCAGGACAGCTCCGAGACGTGCACCAGGCCGTCGACGCCACCGAGGTCCACGAAGGCACCGAAGTTGACGATCGAGGACACGACGCCCTTGCGGACCTGGCCCTTCTGCAGCTGGTTGAGAAACTCGCTGCGGACCTCGGACTGGGTCTGCTCAAGCCACGCGCGACGCGACAGGACCACGTTGTTGCGGTTCTTGTCCAGCTCGATGATCTTGGCTTCGAGCTCGCGGCCCACGTAGGGCTGCAGGTCGCGCACGCGGCGCATCTCCACCAGCGAGGCCGGGAGGAAGCCACGCAGACCGATGTCCAGGATGAGACCACCCTTGACGACCTCGATGACCGTGCCCTTGACCGGCTCGTCCGACTCCTTGAGCGCCTCGATCGTGCCCCACGCCCGCTCGTACTGAGCGCGCTTCTTGGACAGGATCAGGCGGCCCTCCTTGTCCTCCTTCTGGAGAACGAGGGCCTCGACCTCGTCACCGACACTGACCACGTCGGCGGGGTCGACATCATGCTTGATCGACAACTCGCGCGAGGGGATGACGCCCTCGGTCTTGTAGCCGATGTCGAGCAGGACCTCGTCCCGGTCGACCTTGACGATGGTGCCCTCAACGATGTCGCCGTCGTTGAAGTACTTGATCGTCGCATCGATCGCGGCGAGGAATTCCTCCTCCGAGCCGATGTCGTTGATGGCGACCTGCTGCCTCGCGGGAGGGGTGGCAGCCGGGACAATGGTGGTGTCGGTGGACATAGGGTAGGTGGCTCCGGTACGGATTGGTTGGTCGTGGGTTTCGGTGTTCTGCGATTCGAGAGTGTGCTGCGGACGCCGCAATATTGTCGTCGCCGACGGACACCCGAATGAACAGGACACACACCGCCAACGTCGCGCCCCGATCGGGAATTCCCAGCGAAGGGAAACCCGGACGAGCGCGATACCACCGCGCCGCTGTATCCTACGTGGCCGCGCGATCGGCGGGCAAACCCGGGGTACCTCCGGCCCGCGGCCCGACCTGGCCGGGTGACAGGATTGGCCGGTGTCCATCCAGACCAGCGCGGAACATGCCCTCGGCGCCATCGGCGTAGCCAGGGCCACAGTCGGGTCGACGGAATCCGTCGCGGCGAACATCGCCTGGTGGGACGCCGATGCCGACGACTACCACATCGAGCACGGCGACTTCCTCGGCGTCGCCGATTTCGTCTGGTGCCCGGAACGACTGCGCGAGCAGGACGCCCGGTTGCTCGGTGATGTCGACGACCGCGATGTATTGGAGGTCGGCTGCGGGTCCGCATCGTGCGCGCGGTGGCTGACCGCCCAGGGCGCCCGGGCCGTCGGCTTCGACCTGTCGGCCGGGATGCTGCGCTACGGGGCCGCGGCCAACGAGGCCACCGGGCTCGCCGTCCCGCTGGTCCGGGGCAACGCGGAGCGGCTGCCGTTTCGGGACGGGTCGTTCGACATCGCCTGTTCGGCGTTCGGCGCGGTGCCGTTCGTCGCCGATGTCGGCGCGGTGTTCGCCGAGGTGGCCCGGGTACTGCGCCCGGGTGGCACCTGGACCTTCTCCGTCACTCACCCGATGCGGTGGATCTTCCCGGACGATCCGGGGCCCGATGGGCTCACCGTCGCCAATTCCTATTTCGACCGCACGCCCTATGTCGAGGTCGACGGGAACGGTGTTCCGACCTATGTGGAGCACCACCGCACACTCGGCGATTACGTCGCCGCGCTGACCTCGGCCGGTTTCGCGATCTTCGATGTGATCGAACCGGAGTGGCCCGAGGGCCATACCCAGGAGTGGGGCCAGTGGAGCCCGTTACGCGGTGAACTGTTCCCGGGCACCGCGATCTTCCGGTGCCGTCGGTGATCGAGGCGCTGTTGAGCGCGCAGACCCACCGGTTCACGGGCATCGATCCGCTGCTGCCCGCCGCTGTCGAGCCGCCGAGGGGCGATCTCCTGACAGCGGCACTGCCCGATGGCGAGCAAGTCGTCGGGACGCTGTGCCACACGACGCTCGCCGCGGGCACCCCGCAGACACTGTGGTCGGCACTCGACTCGTGGGAACTGCATCCCTTGCTCGGCGCGATGGGCGGCGCGGGCCTGGACGCGTTGCTGCGGCAGTTGCCCCAGGTGTTGCACCAGGCGCGACCGTCGGACGACTCGTCGTGTCTGGTGACGTGGCCGAGCCGGGACAGCGCCGCCACACGGGTCTTCCTCAACCACGGATTCGTGCCGCTGTCGGTGTTGGCTGTGCGTACCGAGACCCACGGGACAGCGCCGAAGCGACCTTCCGGGTTGAGCGTGCGCCGCGCCGGGATCGCCGACCTTGACGTGCTGGTGGAGTTGGCGATGGCGGAAGTGGCCTACTCGGCACTGGTCGGCAGCGCGGTAGTCCGGCCTGACGCCGCCGACATCCGGCGCGCGGCGTTGCGGTGCCATCTCGACGCGGGTGACCCGGTGTGGCTGGCCGAGCGCGATGGGATCGCCTTCGGGCACGTCGAGGGTTGGCACACCGAGTCGGTGCCCGGTTCCTGGGCCGAGACCAGGGTGCGCCACGGCCGCTGGGGGTACGTCAACAGTCTGTCGGTGGCACCGGGTGCGCGGGGAGGCGGCGTGGGGCGCGTGTTGATGGACGTGGCACACGCGGAGTTGCTCGACGGCGAGACGGTTGGGGCGTTCCTCTACTACAACCCGCCGAATCCTTTGTCGACAACGTTCTGGGCCCGGCAGGGCTATCGCGGATTGTGGACGCTGTGGGAAGTACGTCCGGCCAACGCTCTGCGTTAGCGCGGCCGAACCAATCCTTCTTACATCGCCAGCGCGCGCATCGGTTCGCCTACCTGGTGAACGCCGGGCGGACGGCCCGCGAGGGCGCGGGCGACCGAGGTCATGACGCCATCGGCGATTTCCCGCTGATGGAGCCACCGAGCGCGGCCGGCGTGACTGACATAGCCCAAGACGACCACATGGGTCGGGCGACCGGCCAGAACAGGCTCCGGGGCGCCCATGCCCGTCGAATGGGTGTGTACCTCCACCACCGACGCGTTCGCGGCGAGTAGCGGTTCCACCGCGTTCAGCACGGCTTCGCGTTCAGAATCGGCTACCCACGCGATGAGCAGATCGGCCGGACCGCCGAGGGCCCGCTCGGCGCGGGCGGCGAGGTCCTGGGGTGCCGACCAGTCCGCGGCGACCCACAGCGCGCGACCGGTACCGGGTGGCTCGGTGGCGATGGGCGCGTGCCTGCGGCTGGGCAGAACCACATGCCATCCGTCGCGGACAAGGACGTGGACGCACCCCGCCAACATGCCGGTACCGCCGAGAACGAGGGCTCTTCGCATGCCGCCTCCTGCTGGATCGGCCGAATGCCCAGGTTACGACGCCGCACTAGGACGCGCTTGACGTGAACCGCTCCCGATGGACCACCTCGGACAGCGGGACCCGCCGCCGCCAACCGTGTCGTTCGAGATCGGGAACCTCGTGGGTGCGGCTCACCGGGCCGAGGCACAACCAGGCCACCGGCCGCACGCTCGGCGGAATGTCGAGCAGGCCGCGCAGGTAGTCCTCGCGGTAGAAGCTCACCCAGCCGACACCCAGTTCCTCCGCTGTGGCCGCGAGCCACAGGTTCTGGATCGCCAGACACACCGAGTACAAGCCCGCGTCGGCGATGGCGTGTCTGCCCAGCACGGCGGGCGCTCCGCGTCCCGGGTCGTAGGTGACCACAATGGACAGCGTGGACTCAAGAATGCCCTCCACCTTGATCCGATCGAACACCTCGGCCCGCTCCCCCGACAACTGCTCGGCGAACCGCTCACGTTCCCCGTACACGTGTTCCCGGAACGCCGTGCGCGTCACGATGTCGCGAACCAGCACGAAACCCCACGGCTGGCTCAACCCGACACTCGGTGCGGCGTGCGCGGCGGACAGCACCCGCTCCAGGACGGCGTCGTCGATGGGCGCACCCGTGAATTCGGCCCGAACATCGCGGCGCCGCCCGATCACCTCGTACATGTCCACAGTGGTCACCCTATGTGCCCCGCACCGGGATCACTACGCGCGCTCTCGGGCAAGCGGACTTAACCCGTGTTGGCTTCGCGGTGCGGGCAACCCCACTGCCGCAGCAAGAAGCCCGTCCCCACTCATCAGGAGACGGGCTTCTTGGCGTAAGGTTCTAGGACCGCTCGAACCCGCCACCAGCCGCGCCCTCACAGAAGGCGTTCCAGTTGGCAGGCGTGAAGAAGAGGATCGTCCCGTCCTGCTTGTTCTTGCTGTCTCGCATGGCTACCTGACTGCCGCTCAGGACAGCGATCTCGACGCAAGCGCCGTTGCCGCTGCTCCGTGAACTCTTCCGCCAGACCGCCCCCGACAGATCAACCGTGTTCATGGTTGTCTAGCCTCCCTTCGTTTTCGCGTGTTTGGCCCGCTCAGCGATGAGCGATGCCGAATCGTTGGGGCTTAGCGCTACCGCCACCAGGTTGTCGAAGATGGATCGGTACCGGCTGATGTCGGCATCGGCTTCGAGGAAAAGATCGCCAACCATGCTGTCGATGTAGATCAGGTCGGTGTCCATCGGGTCGGCGAAGTCCATCAGGATGAACTGTCCAGGCATCCCCGGATGGGCACCGGCACCGAACGGGATCACCTGGATCGTGATGTTCGGGGCTTTGGCCGCCTTGGCCAGCGTGCCGAGTTGAGCGGCCATGACCTCAACGCCGCCGACAACGCGGTGCAGCGCGGCTTCATCGACAACCGCCCACAGCTTCAGTGGCGTGTCCTTGGTGAGGACGCCCTGGCGTTCGATCCGGGCACGAACGCGGTCTTCGACCTCATCGTCCGTGGCACCGGGAAGGACACCCCGGATGACCGCACGGGCATACGCCTCGTCTTGAAGTAGGCCGGGGATGAACGACGTCTCGTAGTTGCGAATGCCCCGCGCCTCGTCTTCGAAGCTGATGTACGCCGTGTACTCCTCGGGCAGATCCGAGTGGTACGGCCGTAGCCACCCCTGTTTGCCCGCGTCCTTGAGTAGGGCGGTCAGATAGTCACCCTGCTGCTGGTCGACCTCGTACAGCTTCAACAGCGTGAGCAAGGTGCGTTTCTGCGGCTTGGTCTTGGCCGTCTCGATGCGGTAGAGCGTCGCCTTGTTGATGCTCGTCTTCTCGCTGACGAACTCGCGGCTCATGTCGGCGTTGCTGCGAAGACGACGCAGTTCAGCCGCCAACCGGCGTAGCCGGACGGTCGGTGTCTGCCCCTTCGAACCCACGGTGTCGATCCTTCCTCACCCCTTCGCTCGGGGCCACGCAAGTGTGGCCGTCATCTAGCCGAAACTTCAACCTGCACGACAAATGCACTCGCCACAAATGTAACAGTTGCATTTGTTCTCGAACGGAGGCATCCTTGCACGCAGTGGCCACGTTGTCCCGTGCAGCGCGGCCCAAACCAGACAGGTCGTTCCGGTGGCGTGCTTGCCCCCGACCGCCACCGGGACGACCGACCACCTCACTTGGGATGTGACCAGATGAACGAACCGATCACCGAGGCAACCGCCCTCCACCGCTACCCAGAGCTGGAGGCCATGCGAGAAGCAGGGTGGAACTTCTCCGCGCTTGGCGGAAAGGACGAACTGGTCAGCATCGCCGCGACCCGGGACCACGATCGCTACACCGACACGCTGTTCATCTTCGAGGGCACTGAAGTCCTCGCGAACCGAATGCTGTCCTACGAGTACGGCGGAGGCTTCGTCTGGACGCGAGAAGGCAGCAACCTACAAGAAATCGTGCGAGAACTACTCGCCCTGCCCGCGCCGGACGAACCCGGTGCCCCATCACTGGTGATCTGCCCAAGCTCGGTGTGAACGGGGCGCCAGTCCACCGTCCGAACGATTCGGTGGCAGGCAGGGCTTGAGCACACGGCCAGCATCCCGACAGAAGCAACCACCCGAGCAGCTGTTGCCTCTCACCGTCGACCTCACCTCGTCGAACCGGTCGCGTTAAGCCTCGTGACAGTGAGAGTCAGATCGACGGCTGAACAAGCGACAATCAACACCGCCGAACGGGCACTGAACAAAATCCGTGAAGCAGCCAACAAACATCCGGCGCTGCCACCCATCACCCGCCGACTCGCGTACCGCCCACACCTTGGAGCACCCCCATGCCCGAACCACCACTCGTCTACGGCCACATCCGCAGCCCCGTGGAGCGACCGGACTACCTCCTGGTCATCCAGCTCCACCGCACCGGGGCGGCGCTGTGAGTACGCGACGGCGAACTCCCGGAGATCGCCCGCAAACACCGCGCCGGACAAGCGGAATGTCCCCATGCTGACGGCCATCCTTTTGCCTGTCTTAGCCTCGGCGGGCGTGTACGTCATCCGGGTCGCCGCCACCGTCATTGAATGGTGGCGGCGACCATGAGCGCGCTAACACAGGTGATCTACTTCCTGATCCTGCCGCTAGTGACCTTCTACATCGGGCTGCTGGTTTGGAGCTGCCACAAGGACGGCAAGTAAGCCATGGACACCACGACCGAACAAGCGGCATACATCCCCATCCAGTCGGACGCGCTTGCCACCCCAGCCCCGTCTTATTGATTCCCTCGGCCTGGTGGCACTGCCCACCGCCGTGAACCGCGCCCGCATCTTCGTCACCACCACCGGGGCACCGGACCAGCGCTGCGAACGCCACGTCTTGCCTGTAGGACAGCTCATCAGGGGTTGCGATCCTCGCTAGTCCCGGGGACCAGCGCTGCGCCAAACCACGACCGGTCCAACTGGATCACGGCGGTCGTTGCGATCCTCGCTGGTCCCAGAGGACCAACGCTGCCGACGAGCAGGCGCAAGAGACCTTCGGCCCCATCGCGTTGCGATCCTTGCTGGTCCCGGAGGACCAGCGCTGCGTACCCCTGCCCACCGTGCTCGCTGTGCGGCGAGAGTTGCGATCCTCGCTCTGGTCCCGGAGGGCCAGCGCTGCGCACGAGCTCATACACGCGGCACTCAAGGTGTACCGAATGTTGCGATCCTCGCTGGTCCCGGAGAGCCAGCGCTGCGTCTCCCGATCGGTCACCTTCGACCCTTGGACGATGTTGCGATCCTCGCTGGTCCCGGAGGGCCAGCGCTGCACACCACGGCGAGTTTCTGGACGGTACTCGTCCCGAAGTTGCGATCCTCGCTGGTCCCGGAGGGCCAGCGCTGCGAGGGCCAGGGCCAGTGCGACCAGGCCCGCGAAGGTGTTGCGATCCTCGCTGGTCCCGGAGGGCCAGCGC
>JALZNB010000154.1 GCA_030857905.1 Actinomycetota bacterium | reverse complement strand
TGCCCAATCTGCCGGTCACGCTGGATGAGCTGGTCGCCACCGCGATCAGCTGCGAACGGGTCGGTGCGGCGATGATCCACATCCACATCCGGGACGACGACGGCAAACCGACGCTCGACCTGCGACGGCTCAAAGACACGGTCGCGGCCGTGCGCGAGCAGACCAAGCTGATCGTGCAGCTCTCCACCGGTGGCTCGGTCACCGACCCGGAGGAGGACCGACTGCGGGTACTCGACGCCCTGCCGGACTCGGCGTCCTGTTCCATGGGGACGGTCAACTTCGGCGACGACGTGTTCCTCAACCGGTGGCAGTTCATCGTGGAGCTGCACAAGCGGATGCAAGAGCGCGGCATCGTGCCGGAGTACGAGATCTTCGACCTCGGTCAGCTCACCACCCTGCACCGCCTGCTCGACCAGCACGGTCTGCCCTCCGGCGGGCACGTCCACGTCGACCTCGTGATGGGGGTCCCCGGCGGGATGGCGGGCGACACCGAGACCCTCGCCGCCGCGCTGCGTCTCATCCCGGACGGCGCCACCTTCTCCGCGACAGGTGTGGGCCGCACCACACTTCCGGTATTGCTGGCCGCCCTGTCCGCGGGTGGGCACGTGCGCGTCGGCATGGAGGACACGATCTCCTACGCGCGCGGCGAACGGGTGAAAGACAACGCCCAACTGGTGGCCAGGGCATCCGGGCTGGCCCGCATCGCACAGCGCCCACCACTGGATTCCGGTCAGGCGAGGGTACTGCTCGGGGTCGGGGCCCAGCCGGTCCGCGATTAGCGAGATATGGCAATTAGGCCCTACTTGTCGGAGGATGTGCCCGTGATCGAAGTCCGCCCGGGTGGGCGCAGGCGTATCGACCGGGTGCTTTCACCGGACTACGTCGAGAACCTGGACCTGTTGGATCTCGCCGAGGTTCGGGTAAGACGCGACGACGCGGCCCAGGAGGAAACCGACCTCTCCTACCTGCGCAGACTCCTGCACGGCCGGATCGACATCGTCCGCGCCGAGCAAAAGCGCCGCGCCACGGGCGGTTCGCAGTCGGTGGTCGAGCAGCTCGCGGCGATCCTCTCCGACAACGCCGTAGGTCCGGCGATGGGCTCCGGGCGGTATCAGTTGATGGAGCCCTCCCGCGCCGAGGCCCACCGCAGGCACGTCGAGGCCCTCGTCTCCGACGCCGATCTCTCCGACGTGGTGAACCTCCCCGACGAACGGCTCGACTTGGCGTTGCGCACCTACCGGTCCGAAGAGGCGTCCGTCTCGCAGCGGCGCAGGCAGGTGCAGGTCGTGATGGACCTGCTCAACGACCAGATCGGTGGCCGCTACCGCGCGGGCAGCGCCTCGGTCGACGACCTGTTGGCCGCCGAGCGGGCAAAGCACGAGGGGGAGTCCCACTGAATCCGGTCCTGGTCGAGGTGCTGCGTTCCGGCTTCGTCGAATCGGTCCATCGCGGTTCGGTGGTGGTTCTCGCGCCGGACGGCGAGATCCGACTCGCGATCGGCGAGGTCGACGAACCGGTGTTCACTCGGTCGTGCAACAAGCCGCTGCAAGGTTTGGGTCTGCTGCGGGCGGGGCTCGAACTGCCGGACGACGCCGACTTGGCGGTCGGCTGCGCGTCGCACAGCGGCGAGGCCGAGCACGTCGAGCAGGTGCTGGGGATTCTGGCGAAGAACGGTCTCGCCGAGTCCGACCTGGGGTGTCCGCCGGACTGGCCGATGAACGAGGCCAGCCGCAACCGGGTCATCGGGGGCGGCGGCGGCAAACGGGCCGCGGCGATGAACTGCTCGGGCAAGCACGCGGCCATGCTGACGACCAGCACCCAGCGCGGTTGGGACGTGCGCACCTATCTGGAGGCCGCCCACCCGGTCCAGGCGGCCATCGCCGAGGCGGTCACCGACATGACCGGCGAGGAGATCACCGCTGTCGGCGTGGACGGTTGCGGCGCTCCCCTGTTCGCGTTGACCCTGTCCGGTCTCGCGACCGGGTACACGCGGCTGGTCACGGCGCCGGTGGGCAGCCGTCGCCGCCGGATCGCCGACGCCATGCGGGCCCACCCCCACCTGGTCGGCGGAACCAATCGGGACGACACGGAACTGATGCAGGCGCTGCCCGGACTGTTGGTCAAGGGCGGCGCCGAGGGCGTGCACGCCATGGTCCTGGCCGACGGGACCGCGGTGGCGATGAAGATCGATGATGGAGCCCCTCGACCTCGAACGCCAATTCTGGTGGGCGTACTGCGCGCGCTGGGGTATGACGCGCCCGAGTTGGACGACAAGGCTGAAAGGGATGTGCTGGGCGGGGGCGTGCCCGTGGGGGCGGCGCGCTTGCGCGTGGGGCTGCTGGACGACCTGCGTCTCGGCTAGTTGAAGCGCTCGTGGATGGCCAGTTGAGCCCAGAAGTCCCGTAGCCGCCCGAAGCGCTCGGCGACCTCGCCCGCGTCGGACGACTCCAGCGCGTCCAAGATCGCGTTGACGTCCTCGGCCGAGGTGTCACCCATCAGTTCCTCGTCGTCGAGCAACTGCACGAGGCCGCCGTAGTCCAGTTCGACGGCGGAGCGTTCGTCGAAGTTGTCCAGCCACCGCGCGGTGTCCTGGAGGACCTTGGTCGGCCCGGCGTCGCCGAAGGTGTCCGACGACAGCGTGTGGGCCCGTTCGACCCGCCTGCGGGCGTCGCCCATCGCGACGCGCCAGTACACCTGGCGGCGGGGATCGTTCTGGGTGGCGAGGACCACCTGGCGGTGAGCGGGGTCGACGAGCGCGAACCACGGCAACGGCACGGTCCACGTGGTCGACACGACGTGCACCGCCCCGCCCGGCAGCGCGGCCAACACTCCGGCCGCCCGGGCGCGCACGCGCTCAGGTGTCTCCGAGAGCACTTCGGCCCACAGCGCGGGCGCCGACGTGGACAGGAACCCGACGAGAGCCGCCGCGGAGCGGGCCCGTAGATCCAGCGGGCAGACCAGCGGCCCCGGGCCGACGCTCGCGGACTCGGTGGGGACTTCGGTCGAATCGATGACCAACAGGTCCCGAAAGGACCCAGGAGTGGGCGTGCCGTCCGCGCGTTCACTCGGAAGTGTCAACGGGGGCGTCGCAGCCTGTGACTTAAGCCACAGCATACGTTCGTGGTCAGGTGCCTCCGACCGGTGCACCGTGCCGTGCGCGACGACCGCTCGCAGTCGATCTCGCAGGGATTCCTCGAATGAGGACATCGGCTCGTACACCCGAAGGTAGGCGACGAACGGACGAGGCACCCACCCATCGTTTCACGCACCGCGACCAACATGCCGCGCGGGCGCACTCGGACGGACCGTGTCGCGTTCTGCACACCCATGCCGCGTCGCATCGAACCCCTTCGGCACGGTACGGTAGTTAGCAGGAATCAACTGTCGACATCTACGGGGCCGCCGTTCCCCCGGCCGCCCCGTCACTGTGCGAGGGGGTCGAGCCATGGGGCGCGGCCGTGCTAAGGCCAAGCAGACGAAGGTGGCCCGCGAGCTCAAGTACAGCTCGCACGCCACGGACTTCGATGCGTTGCAACGGGAGCTGTCCGGCGAGCCGGATGACGCTGTCGACAACGCCCGGGTCGACGACTCGTCGGACGACGAGTACGACGACTACCGGCGTTGAATCAGGGTCCGCCGCGCAGGCGTCGGACCCAAGCCATATCCCCCTCCTGACGCCGTGACGGCAACCACATGGTCACAGCCATGTGGTTGCCGTCACGGTGTTGACTCAGAACGCCTGGCGTACTGCTTCGGCAGTGCGCCCTCACCCCGAGCGTGGCTGTCGCGCGCGCGGGTCACAGTGGATCGCGCGGCATCGGCCGTGATCTGCTCGGCGGCCTGGCCCGCGTCGGTGATCTCGCCGACCGCGTCCGGCACATCAACCGTCAGCGTGTGGCCGACTCCGGCCCCGCTTGGTTTCCGCCCGCCGCTTCTTGTCCGTGATTCGACGCTCTCGTGCCCCGCGCGACGGCTTGGTGGCCCGCCGGACCGCTGGCGGTGGAGCGGCGGCCTGCCGCAGCAGCGAGGCGAGGCGTTCCCTGGCGGCGGCGCGGTTCGCCAACTGCGCCCGGTATTCGCTGGCGGCCACCGTGATCACGCCGCCGATCAGCCGATTGGCCAGCCGGTCGAGCATCCGCTCCCGGAGGCGCTCCGGCACCGAGGACGATCCGGCGACGTCGAAGGAGAGTTCCACGCGGCTGTCCGCGGTGTTCACGCCCTGGCCGCCGGGGCCCGACGACCGGGAGAACCGCTCGCGCAGTTCGCCCGCCGGGATCACCAGCGCGCCGGACACCACCAACTCGTCAGCCACACGGACGAGTATCCGGCACCGCGCCGACTTTTGGCTCCCGGTTATCGCCCGTCGGACACCGGGACTAGGGCGTGTCCCGCAGAGCTTGTTCATGATCGTGTGCTGACAATGGGGTGTGGTTGGGCATGGTGAGCTGACGGATGAGGCTGCGCGGACTGGATCGAGGACCTCGCCGTCGAGGGCGGGAGCCGCCTACCACCGCGCCGAAATCATCCTCGCCTGCACGATGAAGATCCCCAGGACACGCCCTAGAACCTCGGGTGATCGCCCCGAACCTCGGCGCGCGCGCTCACATCGCCGTCGGCTGGACCGACTTCGCCGAGCACCCACGCGGGGACGTGACGGGCGGTCAGTACCGCGAGGGCGCGGTCCACGTCCTCGGCCGCGGCGACGGCGACCATGCCGACACCCATGTTGAAGGTGCGTTCCATTTCCTCGCGTTCGACCCGACCGACCTGGGCGATCAACGAGAACACCGGCTGCGGTGTCCAGGTGCCCCGGTCGATGACCGCGTGCAGGCCGCGCGGGATGACCCGGGCGAGGTTCGCCGCGAGACCGCCGCCGGTGATGTGCGAGAACGTGCGCACCTCGGTCTCGGCGATCAGCGCGAGGCAGTCCTTGGCGTAGATGCGGGTCGGCTCCAGCATTTCCTCGCCGAGCGTGCGGCCGAACTCCTCGACGTGCCCGGAGAGCGGGATGCGGGCGATGTCGAGCAGCACGTGCCGGGCCAGGGAGTACCCGTTCGAGTGAAGACCGGAGGACGCCATGCCGATGAGCACGTCACCGGGGCGCACCCGGTCCGGTCCGAGCACGAGGTCGGCCTCGACCACGCCGACACCGGTCGCGGACATGTCGTAGGCGCCGTCGGCCATCAGGCCGGGGTGTTCGGCGGTCTCGCCGCCGAGCAGGGCGCAGCCCGCCTGGACACAGCCCTCGGAGATGCCCTTGACCAGCGCGCCGATCCGGTCGGGGAGAACTTTGCCGACCGCGATGTAGTCCTGGAGGAACAGCGGCTCCGCCCCGCACACCACGAGGTCGTCGACCACCATGGCGACCAGGTCGATGCCCACGGTGTCGTGGATGTCGAGCGCCTGGGCAATCGCGATCTTGGTGCCGACGCCGTCGGTCGACGACGCGAGCACCGGCTCTTTCCAGCGGTCGAGCTTGAGCTTGAACAGCCCGGCGAAGCCGCCGATACCGCCGAGCACCTCCGGGCGGTTGGCCTTCTGCGCCCACGGCTTGAGCTTCTCGACGGCCTCGTCGCCCGCCTCGATGCTCACCCCGGCCGCTGCGTAGGTGGCACCGCTCGCTGCCTGGGCAGTCACTGGGGTCTTTCCGGTGTCAGTCATGGCTCATTCAGGGGTAGGCGGACGGGAAGGTCACAGCTCGGTGGGCACGGGTCGGGCGGATCTCACGGACGCGCGAGCGCGTCTGAGGCACCGTACCCGGCGGCGAGCACCGGCGCGGCGGGCCCCGCGACCCCGGTCTCGGGTCGGTCGATGCCCTCCAGCAGGTGTTTGCCGATGCGGGCGTCCTCCGGGAGCGCGATCGGGTACTCGCCGTCGAAGCAGGCCGAGCAGAGCCGGGTGCGGGGCTGCTCGCTGGCGGCGATCAGGCTCTCCAGCGACGAGTAGCCGAGCGAGTCGGCGCCGATGGAGCGGCGGATGCCGTCGGAATCGAGTCCGTTGGCGATCAACTCGGCGCGCGAGGGGAAGTCGATGCCGTAGAAGCACGGCCAGCGCACGGGCGGCGAGGCGATGCGGACGTGCACCTCAAGGGCGCCCGCCTCGCGCAGCATTCGCACCAGCGCGCGCTGGGTGTTGCCGCGCACGATGGAGTCGTCGACGACGACGAGGCGCTTGCCCCGGATCACGTCGCGCAGCGGGTTGAGTTTCAACCGGATGCCGAGCTGGCGGATGGTCTGCGACGGCTGGATGAAGGTACGGCCGACGTAGGCGTTCTTGACCAGGCCGTTGCCGTAGGGAATGCCGCTGGCCTGGGCGTACCCGATGGCGGCCGGGATGCCCGACTCGGGAACCGGGATGACCAGATCGGCCTCGGCCGGGAACTCGGCCGCCAGTTTGCGGCCGACCTCGACCCGGGTGGCGTGCACGCCGCGGCCCGCGATGGTGGTGTCCGGGCGGGCGAGGTAGGCGTACTCGAACAGGCAGCCCTTGGGATCGGGGCTGGCGAATCGCGACGAGCGAAGGCCGTCGGCGTCGATGGCGATCAGCTCGCCCGGCTCGACCTCGCGCACGAACGACGCGCCGACGAT
This sequence comes from Actinomycetota bacterium, assembly GCA_030857905.1. Taxonomy (GTDB): domain Bacteria; phylum Actinomycetota; class Actinomycetes; order Mycobacteriales; family Pseudonocardiaceae; genus Actinokineospora. Next base: position 7,623 of record JALZNB010000154.1, on the reverse strand, counting down.
GTCCAGGGCGGCCGTCTCACTGGCCACGACCCAACCGCGCTCAAGGCGCCCGAGCACCAGCGGCCGGACGCCGTGCTGATCGCGCGCGGCCCACAGCGTCGACTCGTCGGCGAAGACCAGGCAGTACGCGCCGCGAACGGTCGGCAGCAGATCCAGCGCGGCCTGCTCGATGCCCTTGTCCGTCGCGGTGAGCGCGAGCAGGCCCGCGAGCAGGTCGGAGTCGGTGGTGGCGCCGGATCGGGTGTCCATGCCCAGTTCGTGGGCCCGGTCACGGAGTTCGGCGGTGTTGACCAGGTTGCCGTTGTGGCCCAGGGACAGACCGCTGCCGGTGGCGGTGGTGCGGAAGGTGGGCTGCGCGTTCTCCCACGTCGTCGAGCCGGTCGTGGAGTACCGACAGTGCCCGACGGCGACGTGGCCGCGCAGCGAGGAGAGCACCTGCTCGTCGAAGACCTGACTGACCAGTCCGAGGTCTTTGAACACCACGATCTGTCGACCGTCTGCGACGGAGATGCCCGCCGCTTCCTGCCCGCGGTGTTGCAGCGCGTACAGACCGTAATAGGTCAGTTTCGCGACTTCTTCACCCGGCGCCCAGACCCCGAACACGCCACATTCCTCGCGCGGCTCGGGATCGGGCTGCTCGGAGAGGGGGTTGGGTTGAGACGGGCCAGACAAGAGCTGGTCGTTGACCACCAAGCGCTCCCTGAGGATGGAGTGAGGCTGTGCACCAGTGTAGGTGCTCGATCGGCCGACACAGACCACCCGAAGGTGTGCCGTGTCACTGATCAGGCCGTTTGTTCTTGTTTTACCGGTCTAACAACGGTGTACAGACCGAGTGCGCCGATCCCGGCGAGTGCGATGTAGACGGCCACGAGCGCGGGCGGCGTGGTGCCGGTGAGCGCGTCCCCGAGGAACACCGCGGCCGCCGTACCGGGCAGACAACCGAGGACTGTCCCCATGAGATAGGGCCGGAACGCGATCGCGGAGAGGCCACAGCAGTAGTTGACGGGTGCGAACGGGAGCAGCGGGATGAGCCGCAGCGACATGACCGCGGTGACACCGCCTCTGGTGAGTCGCACGTTGACGGCCCGGACGTTCTCGCGATCGAGATGCGCCTCCAGCCACCGCCGCCCGGCGCCTCTGGCGAGGCTGAACGCGATGGTGGCGGCGAGGGTGGTGGCGGCCATGGCGACGACGAGGCCGACGACCTCACCGAGGAGGAGACCCGCGGAGAGCGTGAAAACCGTGCGGGGAATGGGGATGACCGTGAACGCGGTGTAGACGGCGAGGAAGACGAGCGGGCCCGCCCAACCCGCGCCCGCCGCCCAGGTTCGGAGGTCGGCCGGACTGGGAATGGGCACCAGGAAGCCGATCGCGACCAGGACGACAACGAGCCCGAGCGCTGCGAAGAGAGCGGTTCGGCCGGACACGCGGGTAACGGTAATGCGCTCGCGTCGGTGGGTCCCGGGTGAGGTCCGGCTAGTGCGTTGGCCACCGGCCTTCACCGCACTAGTCGAAGCGAAGGATCGGCAGCAGTTCCGAGAGGTCCGCCCGCGCACCGGAAGCACTTACCCGGGCGCCACCGACGGCGTCCTCCCACATGAGTCGCCCGGTGGCCAGTTCCAGCCAGGTCCGCGAGTCCATCTCGATCACGTTCGGCGGCGTCCCCCGAGTGTGCCGAGGGCCTTGCACACACTGCACGGCCGCGAACGGCGGCACTCGCACCTCCACCGCGTGCCCCGGCGCGATGTGCTCCAGTGTGCGCAAACTCAACCGCACCGCAGCGGCGAGCGTCGTCCGCGGTGGCGCGTCGCCGCCCGCGAGCCACGGCAGGATCTCCGCCACCGCCGCACGCAAGCCCACGGCGTCAACGGCTTTGCGAACCGCCATCAGCGTTGTGCTCCCATTCCAACAGAATGCCCGCAAATCCATGGGGTGCGATCGAAAGTACGCACTGCCCGCGGCCGCGTATCCCCACATCTGTCCCAAATAGACAGTTCAGATCTCGGTGTCGCGGACGATGTCGCCGAGGATCTCGTCGACGTGGTGGGTGAGGCGGCGCTGGTCGGCGGGCGAGATCGTGGTCCAGAAGGTGCCGTCCGGTGACGGGCGGCGAACCTGGACGTAGCGGCCGTCCGAGGTGTCGAAGAACGAGACGACCCGATCGGCGCGCTTGCGGCGGCCGAGGCGGTCGCGGGCGGCGGCACCGAAGTTGCCGGTGCCCTGGACGTCGCCGATCATCTCCGAGAGCGCCAGGGCGTCGTCGGCCCGGATTCCCCGGCCGAGCATGTTCGCCTCGAAGCTCTTGCGGGTGCCGTCCGCGGACTTGGCGGCCGCCTCGAAGTCGGCGGTGCGCAACGTGACCGACTGGCCGGGGCCCGCCTGCCACGCGGGCAGCACGCCGACAACCGACGAGGCCAGCGACTCCGGGGACACCCGTTTCACCGTGATCCGCTCACCGCTGAGCACGGCGAGGACGGCCTCGGAACCGACGGAACAAGCGAGCAGACGAACGTCACTGCCAACCCATACGCGGCCGTCGACCTCGCGCTCGGGATGGGCGAGCACGCCGAAAAGGTGCTCGATCTCGGGGTGCACGTCGATCTGACGGCCGAGGCCGCGCTGACCGAGGCCCTCCCAGACCTGTTCCTCGATCTGCGCGCGCTCCTCGTAGGTGCGGCCGGGAGAGGGCACCTTGACCACGAGTGGCATGGTGCCTGGCTTGAGGTGCTCCCAGAGCACGTCGAACTCCAGCGCGGACAGCGAGATGGGCTCGCTCTCGGTCTCCATCGCTCCAAATGGCATCACTCGACGCCCCCTCGTACCGTGCGACCAGCGGAAAGCACTGCTTTTGGTGATGTTGCCACGCCACGAAGGCCGTGCACACCGAAACCGCCCAGATACCCACCGGCGGGTGCGCGCCTCGTCGTGCCCCGGGCATGACTGAGGGCGGGAGCGTGTCGCCCCCGCCCTCAGGAACTCTGCCGACTACTTGGCGTCCGGGTCGCCACCGATGACGGTGGGGGCGACCATCCGGTCGTCGCCGAAGACGTCCTCGGTTTCGACCAGGTAGTTGGCCAACTCGTAATCTTCCTCTTCTTCGCGCTCGCCTCGACTGCCACCGGGGCCACCGCCTGCCGCACCTCGACCGCCAGTGCCACTGCCGCCGGTGCCGCCGGGACCGCCCATGCCGCCCCGGCCGCCCAGGTCGCCCGCGCCACCCATGCCGCCTCGGCCCATCTGGCCCTTGTTCTCCGACGGGTTCATGCCCGCCTGACCGGTGCCGCCGCGTTCGACGCCTGCGCCCGGAAGGCCACCACGGGAACCGAGGCCACCCTTGCCGGAGCCGAGACCGCCCTTGCCGGAACCACTGCCCGAACCGCCGGAAAGGCCGGAGCCACCGGTCAACGGCAAGTTGCCGCCGAAAGACCCGTTGCCGGACATGCCTGCCGGGTTCGGCTGGGCAGGGGTGTACGTCGGCCGGTCGACGGGCATCGTCGACGGCAGGGTGACGCTGTTGGGAGTCGTGGGGCCCGAGGGCGGCCAAGTCGGGGGAGTAGGGGGAGTGGGCGGCGGGGTGCTGATCATCGGCGGACGGGTGTTGTTACCGTCGTGGACCGGAGGCACGAAGCGGCCGTCGCCCGTGGTCGGCGGGTTGCTCGGGTTGAACCCGCTGGGTGTGGTGCTCGTGTTGGTGTGCGCGGTGTTGACCGACGAGTTGAACGTGCTCGCCTCGCCACCGACGCCACCGGACGGCGGCGGAGTGGAGATCACCACGTCCGGCGGCGGCACGAACGTGCCCAGGGTGTTCCGGTTGAACTCGCTGCTGGACTGGTAGGAGTCCATCGTGTCGACGGCCTTCTGCGAGGCCTCGTCCTGCGCCTTCTCCTGCGCCTCGTGGTCCATTGCCTGACCGGCCACGGCGGCGGCGGGGCCTGCGTTGCCGGTCATCAGCGCGGCGCCCGCGACGGCCATGTCCCAACCGGAGGGCTTCGGCGTGGTGACCGCCACCGGCTCAGGCATCTCGGAACGGGCCCGGCCGATCATGTCGGCCTGGAATTCGGTCGAGGCGCGCATCCCACTGGCGCCCGACTGCGCGTCGCTGGCCCACTGCTGCAACGGCGTCAGACCACCCTGCGCGCTGTCGCCCGCGCCACCCTGCCAGCTCGCCTTGAGGGTGTTGAGCTTGGAGTTGAGGTTGGCGTCGATCTCGGCGAGTTCGCTGCCCAACGCATCCCAGTACTCGGTCTGCGGAGTGGACGCGGACGGGCCGGGGCCGCCGTTGATCATGGAGTAGAGCGTCGGGTGGTCGTACCCGCGCCACCGGTGCATAGCCATTCGGATCACCCTTGTTGCGTGCGGTCGGGACTGCGGGTTACTTGTGCTTTCCCCACATGGCGAAGTTCGTGCCCTCTGTGTGGACGTAGCCGTCGTACGCCGACTGCAGCGCATCGATCGCGGCCTGGAGCTGGGTGCGGTAGCCACGCATGACAGCGAGGGCCGAGTCTTCGGCGCCGCTGTTCGTGCGTTCGGTGAACCGCTGCGCGGTCTCCCCGCTGACCGGGTCCGTCGCCCACTCGCGGACCTGGAGGCCCTCCAGGGCCGTCACCTTGTTGTCCACCCGGTCGAAAGCCTCTTTGAAGGCTTCAAGGGCACCGGGAATGGCGGACGGTTCGATGTTCAAGGTCTGGGTTCCGGCGTAGGCCGGTTCCACAGGTGCGGAGGTCCCCCCGCCGCCATCGGCTAGAAACACCGTATCGACTCCCTCGTCCTGTGCATTTGCGACGACATTAGCTCTGATGCACACCGTTGCGGAACGGTTCCACCATCTTCGCAGACTTCCCGGTGCGGGGGTGGGACTATCCACAGGTCAGTTCATGACGTGGTCGGCAGCGACTTCATCCCGGCTTCGGTGATCTTGGAGGCCAGGTCACAGAGCGCGTCCTGAGGTTGCGGCGGCTGGTCCTTGGGGTCACCGACGGTGGCCTGGATGTAGAGCATCTGGCCGTCTTTGACGTCGACAACGCTGAAACACGAGGTGCCCGGCTTATTGCGGATAAGCGCGGCGGGGTAACCGGCGACACTCGTGGGTTCGACCGTGCCGATGATGCTGCCGGTGTAGGAGGTGAAGCCCTCGGTGGTCACCAGTTCGATTCCCAAGATCAAATTCGACTTTCGCGCCGAAACCGTGCAGATCTTGGACCCGGGGAACGGCGCGGATTCACCCGGACGGGGCTTACTGCCCGCGTCGATCTTCAGACCGAAGCTCGCGGGGTCGATGTCCGTGGCGAGCCCGCATGGGTCGACGGCCGCGAGGTCGATGTCGGCGGGCCGAGTCGAAGGAGCCGAGGAACTGCTGGTCGAGACCGCCCTGGACGTGGTCGGAGCCACCGACGATGCCGGTTCGGTCGTCGCGGTCCGAGTGTTGCTGAGCGGTGGGACCGCGACCGGGTCCGAGCAGCCCGCGACCAGAAAGACGGTCGCGGCGGCGATTGCCAGACGTGGCGTGCGGTTCCCCATGTGAGGCAAAGTACCGAAGTCACCCCCTGGCCGGGCGAGGAGTCGCGGTGGAACAGCCGGAGATCACACGGGACATGCGCGCGGGCGCCCGCGCGCATCCCAACAGTTGGCTCTACGTCATCGATCCGATGTTCGGCCCGGACGAGGACGTACCGCCGTGGGGCGTGGTCGGCGCCTACCCGGTGGACGAGAACGGCGAAATCGTCGACGGCTTCCGCGCCAACGCCGAGTACCGCCCATCACCGCGGGCCCTACGGATGCCGGTGCCGTCGAATCCGTTGGAACAGGTCATGCAGTTGATCCACACCCGCCACCTGGAGCAGGCCGAGTTGCTGCCCGCATTGGTGGACTCGACTCTGCTGGTCTATTCGGAGTCCCCGGAAGATCGAGGAGTGACCGGATTCGCGAACCACGACGGCACGGTGATGGTGCCCGCGTGCACCTCGGCCTCTCATGTCCCGGCGAGTTGGCCGGGCTGGCGAGATGTGGCGGGCCGAGACCTGGCGCGGTTGCTGTACGGGTATCCGCTGGCGGTCAACCCGTCCGGGCCGGTGACGGCGGTGGTACCCGCCGCGCACTTGACGAACGCGGCCGGTGGGTAGATCAGGCCACCTCGGCCAGAAAGCCCGCCAATCACCGACGGAGAAAGCCAGGGTGGTCACCAACCCGACGCGCTCCTTCACCCAACTCTGGGAAGGTCGGCACTAGCGCGGTTCCTCTCGGTACTGTCTGTTTCCCTTGTGCCGAGAAACGACGCAAGCAGACTAGAAGATCGCGTCGTACAGGAAATTCACGCCAATGCCGAGCGGAATCGAGAAGAACAGACCTGCCAGGAAAAACAGCCACTGTTGACGCTTGGCAGGGCGTGCGGCCTGGGTGTTGGCACTGGCGATGACGGCTCGCACCGCGTCAGCCTGTTCCCGACTCAGCTCAGCCAGTCGTCGGTTCTCCTCCGACTCAGCCTTGATCCGGCCCAAAGCAGCTACCTGCAACTGGAACTCGGCTTCGATTTGCTTGATCAGCAAAGCTGAAGCACCCAGATTGGCCCTCAACTGCTCGATCCGATCGACGGTGTTCGGCTCAGCAGCGTCGGGCCTCGTTCGTCGTCCCACAGTACGAGCGATCTGGGCAACGACGCCCGACGCGACAACGCCCAGCGCACTGACGAGGATGGCGATAATCGGTTCCAGATCCACCTAGTGCTCGCCTTCCGCCTGAACTGGTCAGTCGAGGTGAGCATCGACCCAGGGACATGCTGCGTTTCACTCCCGGGCACCCATGTCATCACACCGGCATCACAGGGCGCGCCAGCGCTCGTCGCTGCAATGGGCGGACGACCCATTTGCGCGCGTCAGTGGCGGAGGCGGAGAGATTTGACCCCCAGGTCCCGTGAAGAACTCAAGTTTTCAATCGGATGAGGAACACGCTCGCCGCCAGCACCAGCACCACAAGCCGGTGCTCACGGCCAGCAGTTCAAGTCACTGGTATTCGACTTTGTCTCAGCCCTGTCCTGCACTCTGACCGGGACGCAGGATGCTGCCGCCTGTTGCCCAGGTTCAATATTCATCCATGGCCCATCCGGCATTTCTGGGTCCGCGTATTCAGGAAGATAAAGCGTCACGTGTCGAATATTCTCCCGCTCCCGATCATTGACCGTGACAAGAGTTTTCCACTCGGCTGTGCCAGGAAGCGCCAGGACCGGCGGCGGCGTCGTGCCCGGCGCCGCGATCGTGAGCGCACCGAGACGCAGCGTTCCCTCAAAGATGACGAGGTCCTTTGAGGGAGGCTCTCCGTCGCGGACATCAACGGTGACGAAGTCGAAACGATCGGCGAGACCGACGTACAACATGCTCGCGGACGTGGCGATGCCGCGATCGATCTCGTCGTCTGTCCACTCAGGCCACGTGTCCGAGTCTACCGTGCAGTCGCCGATGACCACCTGTGAATGACTCGGAAAAATGGGCACTCGCGCGATGAGCGGCGGTCTCAACCGGTCGTTGCGACAGTGTGAGATAATTTCTCAACTGAAAGGCGACCATCGATTTGACCAAGAACATGCCGTTGAGCGCGGACGAGCGTGAAGTGATCTCTCGTGAACTCGCTCAG
>JALZNB010000129.1 GCA_030857905.1 Actinomycetota bacterium | reverse complement strand
CCGAGATCGGTACGCATCACCAACGCACCGCGACCGGTCAGTGTGGCCAAAGTCCCTGGGTTCGGGTGACCGTAACGGTTTCGCGTCCCCACACTCACCAACGCGATCCGCGGTCGCACGGCGGCGAGGAAGTCCGGCGCGGTGTATCGGGAGCCATGGTGGGGCACCTTCATCACATCGGCGGCGAGATCGGTTCCTTCCCTGAGCAGTTCGGCCTGAGCGGCGAGTTCGATGTCACCGGTGAGCAGAACCCGGCCGACACTCGTCGTCGCTCTCAGGACGAGCGATCGGTTGTTGATCTCCGTTCCTGCCTCGTCCTCACTGTCGCGACTCCCGTTTCCGCTTGGCGACAGCACTTCCAGCTCAAGCCCCGGCCATGCCATACGCTGCCCGGCCACCAGCTCGACCACAGGCACGCCCGCGGCCTTCGCCACATCGAGGACCTGCCGCCATGCCCAGGCCGGTGACCGCCCCGGCCCAACAGCCACCGCCCCTACCGCGCGCCCGGCGAGAATGGACTCCAGTCCGCCGACGTGGTCCGCGTGCAAATGGCTCAGGATCACCAACGGCACACGGTCGATGTCAAGTCGGTCCAGGCAGTCGCCGACCGGCCCCGGGTCGGGACCAGTGTCAACCATCACGGCACGATCCGGCTCGGCCGTGGCCAGCGCGATCGCATCACCTTGACCGACATCGCAGGCGACGACCGCCCATCCCGGAGGTGGCCAACCCGGTGAGATCACCCGAATCGGAATCACCACAAGCAACAGGCCAACCAGAACGACCGCGACGACGGTCCTCGCTCGTCGCATGCGGGCCACCACCAGAACAGCCCCCACTATGAGCAACAGCAACGCACCGCCCACCCAACCGCCCGGCCACGCCATAGCCGCGCCTGGGATATCGGCCGCCCGTTGACCGACAGCGATCAGCCAGCCCACTTCAGGCCCCGCTAACCGAACCAGCAACTCCGCCAACCAGGACCACACCGGCATGCTTACCGCGGCGAGAACACCGAGAACTGTCGCAGGGGCAACGACAGGCGCAGCGAGCAGATTCACGGCTATGGCGACCAGGCTGACCTGTCCGCTCATCCCCGCGACCACCGGGGCGGTAACCAGATGCGCCGCTGCCGGAACGGTCAGTGCGTCGGCGAGTACCCGTGGCACTCGCCGACGAACCAGTGCCTCAGACCATGGAGGGGCCAGCAAGACCAACGCCCCGGTCGCCAACACTGACAGCACAAAACCGAATGCGACGGCCATCCCCGGGTCGAACAAGATCAGGGTAATGACGGCGACGCCCAGGGCGGGCAACGCGGATCGCTCCCGACCAAGCGCCAATGCCAGTAGGCCGACAGCACCCATGACACCTGCGCGGAGAACGCTCGGCTCAGGTCCAGCGAGCACGACGAATCCCAGCAACGCGAGCAAAGCACCCGCCGCAGCACCGCGAGGACCGACTCGCAGCGCCCGCAACACAAGGAGAACAGCAACGCAGACAACAGCGAGGTTCGCACCACTCACCGCGAGCAAATGCGCCAGACCCGCGACTCGGAAATCGTCCACCGTGGCCGCCGCGAGGCGGTCTGTGTCACCAACCACGAGCGCGGGCAGCAGCCCGGCCTGCTCCGGGGACAGCACGCTCGCCGCCTCACGCAAACCCGCGCGCAGGTCCTCGGCGATCCGCTGGATCGCGGGCGCGGTGCCAACTGCGGCAGGGGGACCACGCACTCGCAGAAGCGCGACGGTAAGTTGTCCGCCCTTCGCCGGCGCGAGCGTGCCTGACACGGTGACTTGTTGACCGGGCAAGAGCCGAGACCACTTGTCGACGGGGGCAAGGAGCAGGATCTCACTTGTGCTGGGAATGTTGTTCGTGCCGATGACGGTCGCGGGTATGACGACGGACTGGACTCCAGCCTGCATCGCGCCGAAACCGGACGTGCGGATCGGACGTGGTCGTTCGTCGACCTCGACGCGCAGGTCCACGGATTCGCCACCCACCGCGAGCACTCGCAGTGGATCCGCCGCAGCGGAATGAATTCGAGCGGCGACCGGCCACGCGGCGAGCAATCCGCAGACAAGGAGCGGCCATGCGACGGAAACCTGATCGGCGGCTCGGGGTCGAACGATCAGGAGACCAACCGCGACAGTGACGGCTGACGCTCCGATAAGGGTTGTGAACCCCCAGTGGAGCAACAGCCCAAGGAGAGCCGCCGCCCACAATGCGACGGCAGCAACGATCAGCCGCCAGTCATGGGCGGCGGACTCTCGGGCGAACATGGACGGCCTTCCTCCGATCGTGGAACAGGCAGGGGTTCTGTCAGCGAATGTCAGGCGCACAGCCCGGACCGATGATGTGCCGGTGGCGGTGAGGCAGCCGTTTCGTGCTAAAGCATCGGGGGCGACCGAGTCGAGTTGGTTTCGCGAGTGAGCCTCCATTGGGCGTGCGGATACACAGACATGACCCGGAACCGACGACCCAGCCTGGACTTGTACGGACGGCTAACCATCTGATGGCGCACTCGGCAACACCAGGTCGTGCCGGACGCCGATGACATCGGCGGATCGGGATCGGGATCGGGATCGGG
>JALZNB010000108.1 GCA_030857905.1 Actinomycetota bacterium | reverse complement strand
GTCTAGACCAATCATAACCACCGATCCGGGTGTTGCGCGGGGTGTGATCGCGGGCCCGCCCCTCGACAGGGCATTCTGTAGCTGGATCGACATTCGGGAGGACGCCATGCTGGAGATGTCCGCCACCGACGGGCCGGGCACGGTCCTGCGGGCGCAGCGGGAGCCGAAGTACTGGGGCCTCAAGCGACACCTGCTCGATCTTCTCGGCGCGCTGCCCCCCGGCTCGCCCATTCCGACCGAGCGGTCGCTGGCCACGGAGTTCGACGTCTCCCGTACGACCGTGCGTCAAGCGCTGGCCGAACTGACCGTCGAGGGCAGACTGCTGCGGGTGCAGGGCAAGGGCACCTTCGCCGCCGAGCCCAAGGTCGCGCAGCGGTTGCAACTGTCCTCCTACACCGAGGACATGATCGCCCAGGGCCGCCAGCCGTCGTCGAAACTGCTCGACGTCTCCGAGATCCCGGCCGAGGCCGAACTCGCCCGGCTGCTCGCGGTCCGCGCGGGCGCCAAGGTGCTGCGCCTGCACCGGCTGAGGCTGGCCGACGGCGAGCCGATGGCGATGGAGACAACGCACCTCCCGCTCGGCCGGTTCCGTGGCCTACGGCGCTACGTCACCGACGGTGGTTCGCTCTACAAGGTCCTGCGCGAGCGGTTCGGCGTCGAGATGGGCCACGCCGAGGAGACCATCGAGACCGCGTTGGCCGGACCGCAGGAAGCCGAGCTGCTTGGTGCAGACGTCGGACTGCCGATGCTGCTGCTGTCGCGGCACTCGTTCGACTCGGCGGAACGTCCGGTCGAGTGGGTGCGCTCGGTCTACCGCGGCGACCGCTACAAGTTTGTCGCGACGCTGAACCGGCCGTGACGGCCGCCGAGATCCGCTGGGGCACTCCCGCCGCCCGCGGTGTCCTGGCCACCACGATCCTCGCCTCCGGCATGGCCCTGCTCGACGGGACCATCGTCAACATCGCGCTGCCCAGGCTCGGTGCCGACCTCGACGCGTCGGTGTCCGGTCTGCAATGGGTGCTCGACGGCTACCTGCTCGCCCTCGCCGCCCTCATCCTGATCGCCGGATCGCTCGGTGACCGGTTCGGCCGCCGCCGGGTGTTCGTGGTCGGCGTGGTGTGGTTCGGGGTCGCGTCCGTGCTGTGTGGACTCGCGCAGAGCACCGGGATGCTTGTCGCGGCGCGAGTCCTGCAAGGCGTCGGCGGCGCACTGCTGACGCCGGGGTCGCTGGCGATTCTGCAATCGACGTTCCGCCGCGACGACCGGGCACGGGCTATCGGCTCGTGGTCTGGTCTCACCGGCCTGGCTGCCGCCGCGGGCCCGCTGGTGGGCGGACTGCTCGTCCAACTGTGGTCGTGGCGGTTGGGCTTCCTGGTCAACGTGCCGCTGACCGTGCTGTGCGTGTGGCTGGCCTACAAGTACGTGCCAGAGACCCGTGACGAGCAAGGCAGCGGCAAGCTGGACTGGCGCGGCTCCGTCACCGGTGCGCTCGGCTTGGCCGGGGTCACGGCCGCGCTGGTCGAGGCGCCGGTGCGTGGGGCCGACTGGCTGGTTCTCGGCTCCGGGATCTTGGGCGTGACGGCGTTGGCCACGTTCGTGGTGATGCAACGTCGAGGACGCGACCCGCTCGTCCCGCCGGTGCTGTTCGCTGACCGAACGTTCGTCATCTCCAACGGGCTGACGCTGGTCGTCTACGCGGCGCTGGGCGGGGTGATGATGTTGATGGGTCTGCAATTGCAGGTCTCGCTCGGCTACTCGCCGACCGCCGCGGGCCTGTCCGGGCTGCCGATCACCGTGCTCATGCTGCTGCTGTCGTCCCGCTTCGGCGCCTGGGCAGGCCGAGTAGGGCCGCGGTGGTTCCTGTTCACCGGGCCGCTGCTGGTGTCGGCCGGGATGTTGATGCTGATGCGGGTCGAGCCAGGGGCGTCCTATGTGGGCAGTGTCCTGCCCGCGGTCACGGTGTTCGGGCTCGGACTGTCGATCGTGGTCGCCCCGGTCACCGCGACCGTGCTGGCCGCCGCCCCCGACCGGTACGCGGGCGTGGCGTCGGGGGTGAACAACGCGGTGGCCCGGACCGGCAACCTGCTGGCTGTCGCCGTGCTGCCCGCCGCCGCTGGATTGACCGGCGCGGCGTACGCCGACCCGACCGCTCTCACCTCGGGCTGGCGCACGGCTCTGTGGATCTGCGCGATCCTGGCCGCTGTTGGCGGCGTGCTCGCCCTCGGCGTACGCGGCAACGTGTTCGCCACCCCGTCGCCGGAGGCCGACTGCCCGCACCCCGGCGACTGTCTGGTGTGCACTGTGGAGAGCCCGCCGACCCACGTGCGCCCATAGCTCACCTGCCCGTCCTAGAC
>JALZNB010000107.1 GCA_030857905.1 Actinomycetota bacterium | reverse complement strand
CCGACACCGACGAGTCGCCGGTGCTGGAGACGGTGCCCGTCGACACATCGCTACGGGAGTCGTCAGTGCTTGCCACGTCACACTTCCTTCGCGGCGGTGCTCGTGCCGACCTGCGGACCCCGCAGGTCGACCGCGGTCCGCTGGCCGCCTCCGCGCATCCCTGACGGCGTGTTCCCCTAGTTCGTCGAAGGCCGTGGTGCGGCCGTCACTGACGAATGAGCGGGTGTTTCCTCCGGCATGAGCGGAGGTCGCCTGCCGGTCTTGTCCCGGCTCACTCCGAGCGTCTGCGCTTGCCGCCGCCCGTGACGGGTGGCGATGGCGGCGGATCGGGTGGCGGTGTCTGCTGTGGATGCTCTTCGCCCGTGGTGGGGGCGGTCATCTCTCGTAGCAACTCGTCGAAGATCGGTGTCGACATCACGTTCTGGCCTGCCATCCTGACCCTCCCATCGCTGACGGCACGGCTGCGAAACTACCCCGCTCCCGCACCGAGCTTGACAAACCAACGCTGACACGATCGGGCGAACCCGAGGGGTGACACCAAGTTACCCGGGGGTAAGAATGGCCGCATGACGAAGAACCTGGTGTCTCTGAACGTCGCGGTCGCCGACCACGTGGCCGAGGTGACCCTGCTCGGCCCGAGCAAGGGCAACGCCATGGGACCCGACTTCTGGCGCGAGCTGCCGATCGTGTTCCGCGCGCTCGACGCCGACCCGGAAGTGCGCGCGGTCGTCCTCACCGGTAGTGGCGAGCACTTCTCCTACGGCCTCGACCTGCCCGCGATGATGCCCTCCTGGAGCGAACTACTCGGTGACGGTGCGCTGGCCGGGCCGCGCAGCCGCTTCCTCGACGACATCCGCAGGCTACAGGATGCCGTGAGTTCGGTTGCCCTGTGCCACAAGCCGGTGATCGCCGCGATCAGCGGGTGGTGCATCGGCGGTGGTGTCGACGTGATCGCCGCGGCCGACATCCGGGTCGCCAGCGCCGAGGCCAAGTTCAGCGTGCGCGAGGTGAAGGTCGCGATCGTCGCCGACCTCGGCAGCCTGCAGCGGCTGGCGGGCATCGTGGGCGAGGGTCACCTGCGGGAACTGGCGCTGACGGGCAAGAACATCGATGCGGCCCGAGCCGAGCGCATCGGACTGGTCAACGACGTCTATCCGGACCAGGCGGCCACGCTGGACGCGGCACGGGCGATGGCCGCCGAGATCGCGGCGAACCCGCCGCTGGTGGTGCAGGGCACCAAGGACGTCCTCGGGCACGACCGCGAGCGTCGCGTCGCCGACAGCCTGCGATACGTCTCGGCGTGGAACGCGGCATTCCTGCCGAGCAAGGACCTGGGCGAGGCCCTCGCGGCGTTCATCGAGCGCAGGCCGCCGGAGTTCACCGGCGAGTGATCATGTGGGATGGCGGTCGCGTGGCCGGTGCGGCAGGCTCGGTACGGATCATCCGTAGTCCCCGCCGATGTCGAGGAGCGAGCACCCGTGAACGAGGCGTACGAGTCGTTTCGAGCCGCCCGCGACTTCCTCCTCAAGCACGGCGACGACTACGCCCGAGCGCACGCCGAGTTCCGGTGGCCGGAGTTGTCGGGTTTCAACTGGGCACTCGACTGGTTCGACGTCGTAGCCGCCCAGGAGCCGACCGCGAGCAGGCCCGCGCTGTGGATCGTCGAGGAGGACGGCGGTGAGCGGCGGTGGACCTTCGCCGAGTTGTCCCGCCGCTCCAACCAGGTGGCGAACTGGTTGTGGGCGAACGGTGTGCGCCGCGACGACCGGGTGATCCTGATGCTGGGCAACCAGGGCGAGCTGTGGGAGACCATCCTCGCCGCGATGAAGCTCGGCGCCGTGATCATCCCGGCCACCACCCTGCTCCCCGCCGCCGACCTGCGCGACCGCGTCGACCGGGGGTTGGCCAAGCACGTGATCACGCGATCGGCGGAGGCGGTCAAGTTCGACGACGTGCCGGGGCACTACACGCGCATCGCGGTAGGCGAACCGGTCGACGGTTGGCTGTCCTACGCGGATTCCGCGGCCGCTGCCCCGGACTTCACCCCGGACGGACCAACCGCCGCGAGCGACACCCTGCTCCTGTATTTCACCTCGGGCACCACCGCGCGGCCCAAGCTCGTGGAGCACACGCACGTGTCCTACCCGGTCGGCCATTTGTCGACGCTGTACTGGATCGGACTCCAGCCCGGTGACGTCCACCTCAACATCTCCTCGCCCGGATGGGCGAAACACGCGTGGAGCAACGTCTTCGCGCCCTGGAACGCCGAGGCGACGGTGTTCATCCACAACTACACCCGGTTCGACCCCGTCGTGCTCATGTCCCACATGGACCGATGCGGTGTGACCAGCTTCTGCGCGCCGCCGACCGTGTGGCGGATGTTGATCCAGGCGGATCTCTCGCGGCTGCGCACCCCGCCGACCAAGGTGGTCGGCGCGGGCGAACCGCTCAACCCCGAGGTCATCGAGCAGGTCTCGCGCGGGTGGGGCGTCACCGTTCGCGACGGCTTCGGACAGACCGAGACCAGCGTGCAGGTGGCCAACACGCCCGGCCAGGCGGTCAAACCAGGCTCGATGGGTCGCGAACTGCCGGGGTTCACCATCGCGCTGGTCGACCCGGCGACCGGTGAGGTGGGCGATGAGGGTGAGATCTGCGTCGATCTGAGCGCGCGTCCGGTCGGCCTGATGGTCGGCTACGCCGACGATGCCGCGCGTACAGCCGAGGTCATGCGCGACGGCTACTACCACACCGGCGACATCGGTTCCCGCGACGCGGACGGCTACATCACCTACGTGGGCCGCTCTGACGACGTGTTCAAGGCATCCGACTACCGCATCTCCCCGTTCGAGCTGGAAAGCGTGCTCATCGAGCACGACGCGGTCGCCGAGGCCGCTGTCGTCCCGTCGCCCGACCCCATCCGACTCTCGGTGCCCAAAGCGTATGTGGTGTTGGCCGAGGGACACGAGCCGACCGCCGAGACGGCGCGCTCGATCCTGGCGTTCACCCGCGAGCGGTTGGCTCCCTACAAGCGAATCCGCCGCATCGAGTTCGCGGATCTGCCGAAGACGATCTCCGGCAAGATCCGCCGAGTCGAACTGCGCGGCCGGGAGAACGAGATACACGCCGACGCCGCGGCGACTGTCACCGGCGAGTACCGCGACGAGGACTTCCCGGACCTACGCTGAGGAAGTCGCTAGGAGACGAGTACGCCAGGGTTGAGGATTCCATCGGGGTCCCAGGCGCGTTTGATCGCGGCGTACAGGTCGCGTTCGGCGGGGGATCGGGTCAGTCCCAGCCACGTGGCCTTGGCCACACCGATCCCGTGCTCGGCCGAGATCGTGCCGCCGAGGTCGGCGACGGCGCGCAGGATCGCGTCGGTCAGCTCGGTTTCCGCGGTGGCGCCGACGATGTTGACGTGAAAGTTGCCTTCGGCCAGATGTCCGAAAAGGACCAATGTCGCCTCCGGCGCGCCCCGGGCGACCAGGGTTCGCACCCGTTGCTCGAAGTCGGCCGCTTTTCCCGGAGGCACACCGACATCGAGCTTGAGGGGAGGCCCGAGCGCGTTGATGGCGTCGGTGTGCCCCTCCCGATGCGCCCACAACGTTCGCCGAGACGTCTCATCGATGGCCAACGCGGTATCCAGCACGCCTGGCAGTTCCTCGACCACCTCGCCCAACGCCATCGTCTGATCGTCGTTGGCGGCGCACTCGACCAACAGGTACACCGGATACGCGGTGGGAAATGGCGGCGCGCACTTGTGTTGCGCGCACACCAATCGCAGCCCGTCGTCGTAGAACACCTCGGCTGAGGTGAGCGACGGCAGCGCGGCCCGCAACGTGGCGACAGCGGTCGCGGCCTCAGCGGTTCCCGCCATCGCCAGCGTGGCGGTCGCCCGACGGGTGAAGGTCGGGATGAGTCGCAGCCGTGCCGCCGTGATCACGGCCAGCGTGCCCTCACTGCCGACCAGTGCGCCCGCCAGGTCGTAGCCCGTGCTGTCCTTGTCCAGCCCGGTCAACGTGCCCACGACCTGACCATCGGTGAGTACCGCTTCGACGCCGACCACCTGAGCCCGCATCGCTCCCCAACGCAGAACCCGCAGGCCGCCCGCGTTGGTCGCCACAAGTCCGCCGACCGTCGCGCTGTCACGCGAAGCGATGTCGACAGCGAAATCCGCTCCCACCTCAACCGCGTGTTCACGCAGGCTCGCCAAAGTGGTGCCCGCACCTGCGGTCACCTGCCTGCTCACGGTGTCGACCGGCCCCACCCAGTCCAGACGCGTTGTGCTGAGCACAACCTCGCCGTCGCGGGGAACCCCGCCACCGACCAATCCTGTGTTACCGCCTTGCGGGACAACCGCGACTCCCGCGGCCCGACACAGACGCAACACTTCGCTGACCTGCTCGCGGTTCCTCGGCCGCACCACCAGACACGCGGTTCCGTGGTAGCGGCCGGTCCAGTCCGTCTCGTACCCGGCGCGCAACAGCGGATCGGTGAGAACGTGCTCGGGGCCGACCACGGCGACCAGTCGTTTCGCCAGGTCCATCCACGACCTCCTCGGGTTTCGCTCACGGTAGTGCGGATTAGCCGCGTGAGAGGTGGGTAGTCCCTGATGGAACCGAGGAAAGGAGCTGCGATGCCCACGCTGACCGGCCGTGAGGTGGCGTTCCTGGTGGCGCCGGAGGGAACCGAACAGGTTGAGCTGACCGAGCCGTGGAAGGCGGTCGAGCGGGCGGGTGGCACTCCGAAGCTGGTCTCCACCGACAGCGGCGAGATCCAAGCTTTCCATCATCTCGACAAGGGCGACACGTTCCTGGTCGACAGCACGGTGTCCGATACTTCCGCCGACCACTTCGACTCCTTGGT
>JALZNB010000087.1 GCA_030857905.1 Actinomycetota bacterium | reverse complement strand
ACCGCGCGCAGGGCTCCACTGCTGCCCCGCAGGTCGCCGGGCACCTCCCGACGACCGGGACAGCCACCGCCCGCCCAGCGGCCTCCTGGGCCGCAGCAGGCATCTCAGCCGTTGCCCACCCCCCAGCCCGGTCAGGCCAGTGGCGCCAGGCCGTTCCCGCCGGTGCGTCAGCCGGGCGAGTTCCCCGGGGACTCGTCGGAGACCGCGATCGATCCGCAGGCGCCACCGCCGGAGTTCCTCGACGAGTACGAGGGCTACGACGACAAGGCCGCCACCCGCTTCGAGGGCTATCGGGCGCACGACGATCTCGCCGATGTGGGCGAGCGCCGGGAGAGCACCGCTTACACCGATCCGGCCGCCCTGCTCGCCGACGATGACGACGACGATTTCGACTTCACCAAGGACAAGCGCGATCGCGGTTACGACGATTTCGACGTCGACGACCAAGCGGACGATCTCGACGGCGATCGAAACAGTCCCGACGATCTGGACGAGGACGCGCCGGAGGGAACCGCCACCCGCGAGTGGCTGACCATGGCCGGTCAGCTCGCGCTCGGAGTCATCGGCGGCGCCGTGGTGTGGCTCGGCTTCAACTGGCTGTGGGGCTTCCTGCCCGCGGCGGCGCTGATCGCCGCGCTGGTGGTGATCGTCGGGCTGGTGCTCCTCGTCCGCAAGATCCGCCGCGCCGAGGACCTTCAGACCACCGTGCTCGCGGTGCTCGTCGGCCTGGTGGTGACGGTGTCCCCGGCCGTGTTGCTGCTGTTGGGCCGTTGACCACGATTCCGGTGGGGCTGTCCACGGCCTCGGTATGGCCGCAGACCGCGGCCACGGCGTTCACCGTGGCCGCGGACCTGGGTTACGACGGCGTCGAGGTCATGGTGTGGGCCGACCCGCTGAGCCAGGACGTGCCCGCCCTGCGCCGCCGGTCGACGTGCTTGGGCGTGCCGATCATGGCGGTGCACGCGCCGTGTCTGCTGATCACGCAGCGGGTCTGGTCGCCGGACCCGGAAGAGCGGCTGCGTCGATCGGTGGCCGCCGCGCAGGATCTGGAAGCGCCAACGGTCGTCGTGCATCCCCCGTTCCGCTGGCAGCGCCGCTACGCCGACGCCTTCCCCGACCTGGTCGCCGACCTGGAGGACGGCACCGGGGTGGCGATCGCGGTGGAGAACATGTTCCCGGTGCGGCGGGGGCTCGGTGCCCGCTCGGTCGAGGTGTCGGCGTTCCGGCCGTCCATCGACCCCACGGACGTGGGCCACCGCCACTACACGCTCGACCTCTCGCACACCGCGGCCGCGGGCGTCGAGGCGATGGCGCTGGCGGAGCGGATGGGCGACGGCCTCGCCCACGTCCACCTGGCCGACGGCACCGGACTGCCCAAAGACGAGCATCTGGTGCCTGGACGCGGCGACCAGCCGTGCGCGCGGCTCTGCGAGGACCTGGCCGCGCGGGACTTCGACGGCCAGGTCGTGTTGGAGATCAACACGCGGCGCGCGAAGGGGCCTGCCGAGCGGGGCCGCGATCTCGCCGAGGCCCTGCTTTTCGCCCGACTGCACCTGCGTCGGCCAGGCGAGAGGTAGGACGACCGACGGTATGCGATTCGTGTGTGGTCAGGACGTAAAGTCTGCCGCGTGAACCCGCTGCGTTCGTTGATCCTTGCCGCCGCCGGAAACGGCGCGATTCGCCGCTTGGTGGCGACCGCTCCCGTCAGCCGGGACGTGGTCCGTCGCTTCGTCGCAGGCGAGACCACCGAGGAAGCCGTCGCCGTCACTCGGCGCCTGGTCGATTCCGGTCTCGCCGTCACCCTCGACTACCTGGGTGAGGACACCACAGACGCCACCTTGGCCGAGCAGACCGTGCAGGCATACCTGGACCTGCTCGGGCGCCTGCACGCCGAGGGCCTTTCCGACCGCGCGGAGGTGAGTGTCAAGCTCTCCGCCGTCGGTCAGCTCCTCGACGAGGACATGGCCCTGAAGAACGCCTCTCGGATCTGCCGGGCCGCCGAGCAGGCGGGCACCACGGTCACCCTCGACATGGAGGACCACACCACCACCGACTCCACGCTGCGAGTGCTCGCCGAACTGCGCCGCACGTGGCCGTGGGTCGGCGCGGTGCTCCAGTCGTACCTGCGTCGCACCGAGGCCGACGCCAACCGGCTCGCGGTCGATGGTTCGCGGGTGCGGCTGTGCAAGGGGGCGTACAAGGAGCCGGAGACGGTCGCGTTCGCCGAGGCGGGCGAGGTCGACCGCAGTTACGTCCGTTGCGTCAACGTGTTGCTGGCAGGCGACGGTTACCCGAAGTTCGCCACCCACGACCCACGGTTGGTGCGGATCGTCACCGAGCGCGCGGAGGCCCACGAGCGCAAGCCGGGAAGCTTCGAGTTCCAGATGCTCTACGGCATCCGACCCGACGAACAGCTCCGCCTGGCCCAGCTCGGTCACACCGTGCGGGTGTATGTGCCTTACGGCGGCGAGTGGTACGGGTATCTGATGCGCCGCCTCGCGGAACGCCCGGCGAACACGATGTTCTTCATGCGCGCGCTCACGAGCCGGAAGTGACCGGCACGTTTCGGTAGCGCACCGCAAATTCTTTCACCTTGGCGTGGCAGGCTGTGCCCATGAGTAGTGCTGCTGGGCACGGTGACGTGCGTTTGGGCGCCTCGGCGCCCGCGAGTGGGACGTTCGCCGCTGCGGCCAGGGTGCGATCGCTGGGGGATGGCACGTTCACCGCGGACCTCCCGGCGAGCTGGACGGTCGGGGGGCGGCCGCATGGCGGCTTCCTGCTGGCCCTGCTCGCCAAGGCCGCGGTCGCGACCCACAACGGGACAGGTGCGCCGCTGGTGGACCCGCTGTCGGTGAGCGCGCAGTTCCTGCGGCCCCCGGGGGTGGGTCCGGTGTTGCTGCGTACCGACGTGCGCAAGTCCGGGCGTCGCGCGACGGTCGTGTCGGTCCATCTCGAACAGAGCGGACGGGCCTGCGTCGAGGCGATGGTGACCACGGGCAGACTGCCGCGCGAGCGTGCCGCGTGGACCGATCTGCCCAACCAACCGGCCGAGCCGCCGGGCAACGCGGTGGACCTTTCGACCGTTCCGTCCGCTTCGGTGTTCAAACTCACAGAGGGCTGTGACGTCCGGCTCGACCCGAACGGCGCGGGCTTCCTGCACGGCCACATCGGCGACCCGCTGCGGCTGCGGTTGTGGGTGCGTCCGCGCGGCGACCACGCCGATCCGCTGTTCTCGTTGGTCGCGGGTGACATAGCGATGCCGGTGACGTTCAACCTGGGCAGGGTCGGTTGGTCGCCGACCGTGCAGCTCACCGCGCACCTGCGGTCGCGGCCCGCTCCCGGCTGGCTGCGGGTGCAGGTGGAGTGCAAGGCGGTGCACGGCATGTGGTTCGACGCCGACGCCACCGTCATCGACTCCACCGGCCGGCTCGTCTGTCAGGCACGGCAGTTGGCGCTATCCGCCGCGGGGTGATCATCAGGTGACGGTGTTCTCGGGATACTCGTGATGTGGACATGACCGACGACAGGGAAACGCCGGTACCCGACTGGCTGGTGGCCGACACCGAGGCGACACCGTCCAGGTCCCGGTCGATACGGAAGCTCGGGCTGATCGCGGGGTCGCTGATCGCGGCGACCGCGGTCACCTGGGCGGTACTGCTGGCGGTCGACGAGCCGGGTGTCGTGGTGTGCGCGAACGTCCCGGACGGCCCGCCTGGCATGGAGACGCTGGTCCACCTGGTCGCGGGTGCCGACTGTTAGAGGCTTGGCCCAGCGGCGGGAAGTCCGATTGGGACGAAAGTCGTTAGCCTGGCGCCATGACTGAGCTGAATGCGCGGCCGAGTATCGCCGTGCTTGGTGCGGGCAAGATCGGCGAGGCCCTGCTGTCCGGGTTGCTGCACGGCGGCCGCAGTGCCGATGAGCTGACATTCACCGAGCGCTATCCGGAGCGCTCCGCCGAGCTGACCGAGACCTACGGCATTCGGGGCACCGACGTGGCCACCGCGGCCAAGACCGCCGACGTTCTGGTCGTCGCCGTCAAGCCGCAGGACATCGAGCCGCTGTTGGACGAGCTGGCGCCGTCCATCGCCGCAGGCACGTTGGTGGTGTCTTTGTGCGCGGGCCTGCCGACGTCCTTGTTCGAGCGCAGGCTGCCCGAGGGCGTCCCGGTGGTCCGGGTCATGCCGAACACGCCGATGCTCGTCGGCGAGGCGATGAGCGCGATCTCGCCGGGGCGTCACGCGCGGCCCGAGCACCTGGCGGTCGTCGAGGACATGCTGTCGGTCGTCGGCAAGGTCGTGCGGGTGCCGGAGTCGCAACAGGACGCGGTGACCGCGCTGTCGGGTTCCGGTCCGGCGTACTTCTTCTTCCTGGTCGAGGCCATGATCGATGCGGGCATCCTGCTCGGCCTCCCGCGCACGGTCGCGGAGAAGCTGATCGTCCAGTCCGCGGTCGGCGCGGCCGCGATGCTGGTCGAGACCGGCGAGCACCCGGTGACCCTGCGCGAGGCCGTCACCTCACCCGCGGGCACCACGATCATGGCCATCCGCGAGCTGGAGAACCACGGCGTGCGGGCCGCCCTGATCGCCGCGATCGAGGCCGCGCGGGACCGGTCGAGGGAGCTGGGGAGTGAACACCAGGTCGACTGAAGCGCGCTCGGCGCGGAGTGAGCCGAACGTGGCGTCGCATCAGTCACACGTGTCCCGCTACTCTCGTTGGAGCACGTGCGTGTCGAAACCGCCGGTGGGGAAGCCGACGGCGCGACGCGTGGTTAAGACCGCATCTCGTTTGGGGTTGTTGACAGGCAGGCGATAGTGTTGATCGCTTATGAGCGATGTGGAGAAGTGGTGTCCAGAGCCGTTGTGGCTGCTGGCGCAGCCGTTACTGCCTGATGCGC
>JALZNB010000033.1 GCA_030857905.1 Actinomycetota bacterium | reverse complement strand
CCTCGGGACCGTGCAGCAGAGCGGCGGTCAGTTCGCCGCGCATCCGCTGGCCCAGGGAAAGCTGCCGAACCGGGGTGGCCACGAACTCGTCGAGACCGAGCAGGCCGGTGCACTTGGCGAGCCGGGCGGCGTGATCAGCGGCGGGTACCCGGTAGATGTGGCGCAGCAGCTCGAAGGACTCCGCGAGCGGCAAGTCCCACCACAGCTGCGAACGCTGTCCGAACACGACACCGATGCGCCTGGCCAGCGTCGTACGCTGCGCGACGGGTTCCAGCCCGCATACCCGCACGTGACCGGAGCTGGGGGTGAGCACACCGGTGAGCATCTTGAGCGTGGTCGACTTCCCGGCCCCGTTGGGCCCGATGTAGCCGACCAGCTCGCCCCGCTCGACCGTGAGGTCCACCCCGTCCACGGCGGACACCACGGTGTGTTCCCGGCGAAACCGGCCGACCTTGCGGCTGACCGTGAAGTCCTTGGTCAACCCGGACGCTGAAATGATCATGACCCCGTACTCCGGTAGCGACGAATGCCAACCCGCCAGAACATCGAGGCGAGAACGGCGGCGACAAGAGCGGGGACAGGCGAGCACCAGCGCAGCCAGTCCGGCGTGCCGAGCGGATCGGATTGTCCCAGCAGAGCCAAAGCGGGCAGATACGCGACGAACCCGAAGCCGAGGCCGATGGCGAAGACCTCCCGGAACCAGCCGCCGTACATTGTGGACGGATACGCGGTGAAGTCGCGGCCGCCGTAGGTGAAGGCGTTGGCCACCTCCCCGGTTTCGGTCCACCAGAACGCGACCGTGGCACCCCCGACGAACAGGCTGCCGAAGAAGATCCCGCCGGAGAGCGGGGCGATGAGAACCAGCGCGGCTTTCGCCACGCTCCAGTCGATGTCGGCCACGAACAGCGCGACGATGTAGAGCAGACCCGTCTGCACGACGCGGCCGATCCGCCGTGGGGCGAAGTTGACCGCGAGGAGTTGTCCGAGCGCGGACAACGGACGCAACAGGATGCTGTCGAACTGCCCGGTGCGGACGTACTCCCGCAACCGGTCGGTGTTGCCGAACACCATGTCCGCCAACGTGAACGCGAAGGCGGACATGGCGGTGACGAGCAATACCTCGGTGCCCGTGAAGCCACCGAGGCTGCCCGAGACGGAGAACAGGACGAACACCGCGCCGATGTCGAGTGCGCTGACCACCAGGCTGCCGATGATCTCGATCGCGAAAGACGCTCGGTACTGTGTCTGGCTGCGGATCTGCGCGCGAACCACGTGCCGGTAGACGCCGAGGTCACCCACCCTGGACCACCAGTTTCCGCACGGCCGCCCGCTGCGCCCACTGGGCGAGCACGAGAAGCACGCCCAGCCAGGCGAGTTGAACGATCAGGACGAACACCACGTGACCCCCGCCGCCACGCTCCACGGCGATGTCGATCGGACCTTGCAACAGTGACGGAAAGGGCGTGGCCACCCAGAGTCCGAAGCTCAGCCAGTCCGGCAGCACCGCGAGCGGGAAGTAGAGCCCGCTGGCCGCGGACGAGGCGAAAACCCAGAAGATCGTCACGCCTCGAATGTCGAGCAGCCAGAAGGCACTCAGGCCGATGAGATAACGACAGACGAAGCTGACAAGGACAGCCAATACGATTGAGACCGCGAAGAGCGGGTAAGTCGCCCAGTTCTCGGGAACGTAGAAGTCGAAAGCGAGCATTCCGATGGCCAGTGGCGCCACAAACCGGGTCATCATGGCGAAAGCGGCTCGGCCGACATCTGTCCACAGATACGTCCACAGTGGATTGATCGGTCGCAGGAGATCGGCGACCACATCACCGGAACGCACCCGGTCGGCGAGGTCCAGCATGACCCAACTGTTCACCACGGCCAGCAGGCCCTGCCCCAGCCACACATAGCTGACCAACTGCGGGCCGCTGTACCCCATGATCGTGCCGCCCGCCGCGTCGGCGACCGCGAGCATGACGTAGCAGCGCAGAAAGCCGAAGACGACGTTGGTGAACGCGCCCGCGACGGTGGCTTGTCGGTAGGTGGCGTAGCGCCTGAATCCGGCGACGGCCAAGGCCCATGGCGCGCGCGGCACGACGAGCCTCCTGGGTGAGTGGGTGCGGCCACAGACAAGGCGACCGGAAGACTTTCTACTCTATGCGCATCGGGTGTGCGACCCGATTTCGTGTCGAAGGGGCAGCGATGACAGGTGCGCCGACCGTGGTGGTCGTGGGGGACGCGGGGCTCGACATCGTCGCGCGGCACGCGGTCCCGATCGTCGGTGGCGCCGACATCAGGGCACGGATCGAGCAGTCCCCCGGCGGGGCAGGCGCGAACACCGCCGCCTGGCTGGCCCATCTCGGTGGGGACCCGATGCTGGTGGCGCGAGTCGGCGACGACACCGCGGGCACTGAGGTGTTGGCCGAACTGACCGCGTCCGGGGTGCGGTGCGCTTTCGCGGTGGACCCGGTCGCGCCGACCTGCCGGGTCGTGGTGCTGGTCGAGGAGTCAGGGCAGCGGACGATGCTGTCGGACCGAGGGGCGAACGCGTGGCTGCGCGGTGACGATCTCGATCCGGCGCTGCTCTCCTCGGCCCGTCACCTGCATCTGTCCGGCTATGTCCTGTTGGACGAATCGTCCCGGCAGGCGGGGCTGGATGTGCTGGCCGCGGCTCGCACCGCGGGGATCTCCACCT
This sequence comes from Actinomycetota bacterium, assembly GCA_030857905.1. Taxonomy (GTDB): domain Bacteria; phylum Actinomycetota; class Actinomycetes; order Mycobacteriales; family Pseudonocardiaceae; genus Actinokineospora. Next base: position 3,114 of record JALZNB010000033.1, on the reverse strand, counting down.
CGGTCGACCCGCAGGCGGCACCGATGATCCATGACCGCGTCGCGTTCCTCGACGCGGTCCACGGGGTCGACCTGCTGCTGCCGAACATGGACGAATTGGCCGCGCTGACCGGCTCGACCGACCCGGAAAGCGCCCGCGCACTGCTGGACGACGTGGGCGTCGTGGCGGTGACCGACGGCGCGGCCGGAGCGTACTGGGTGACGCGGGACGTGATCGAGCACGTGCCCGCCCCGGAGGTGGACGTCGTGGACTCCACCGGCGCGGGCGACGCGTTCGACGCCGGGCTGCTCATCGCCTGGCTGGCAGGGGCGACCCCTCGTGAAGCCCTGACCGGCGGTGTCACGGCGGGCTCGGCGGCGGTGCGCCGCGTGGGGGCGCGACCGCCTCAGCCGTCGATCACCTGACGTTCGCTTGGCTCGATCTTCGTGGTGTCCCGCTGGAACCGGTTGACCTTCTCCGACTTGCGCGCGGGGCGGTCGTTGGCGATCAGGACCGCGATCCACGGCAGTGGGAGGGAAAGCGCGACGAAGCCCACCGCCAACCACCAGGTCTCATGGAACACCCCGGCGAGGACCAGGCAGGGCAGCCGCAACCCCATCATGATCATGTACTTGCGTTTGCGCGCGGCGAACTGCTCTTCGTAGGACGGCTCGGCCTCGGTGATCAAAACCGGGGTGTCGGCCCGTTCGGCGCCTCTCACGACACCACCTCCACAGCCATCTTCGCACCGGAGTTCGCGAATTGCGCCATCCGGGTAGACCTCAATCGGAAATTCGTCAACCGCCGGTAGAAAGATTGGCATGACGGTGGACACGGCCGGAATCCAGCCACTCCCGCTCGGCGGCGCGACGACGCGGTTGCGCCACGCGGTGACCCTGGCCAACCTGCTGCGCCACCTCGACGCGCCGTGCCGTGTGCTCGACGCGGCGGGCGGGCACGGGCGCGACGCGATCCTGTTGGCCGAGGCCGGGCACGACGTGACGGTGCTCGACCCGGCGGGCGCGATGCTGACCACCGCCATGGAACTCGCCGAGGCCCACGGGGTCGCCGATCGGGTGCACGTGGTGCAGGCCATGGCCGAGGACGCGCCGGAGCTGTTCGAAGCCGACTTCGACCTGGTCCTGTGCCACAACCTGTTGCAGTACGTCGAAGATCGGGTCGCGCTGCTGCGAGCGCTGTCGACGCCGTTGCGCGCCGATGGACTGCTCTCGGTGCTCGGGCCGAACCCCACGTCGGGGCCGCTGCACACCGCGATCACCGCTCGTGACCCCGAACGGGCGTTGGCCGAACTGGGGACCAGTGTGCTGGGGTGCACGGCGGACGATGTGCTGGGCGACCTGGCGGTTGTCGAGGCCGAGGTGCTGGCCCGATATGGGGTGCACTGCGTGAGCGGGTACCTGCCCGAGTCGGAGTGCGCCGACCCGGAGTTCTACGCCCACCTGGAGGCCCTTGAGCTGGCGATGTCCACTCGGGCGCCGTATTGGCCGACGGCTCGGTACTTCCATCTCGTCGCGCGCCGCTGAGGGCTGTGGACAACTGTTTGCGGGTTTCTCCCGGGTGTCGCATCCTCGATGTCGTGCGGAAGGGAGGTGCTATTCGGTTGACCTTGTGTGGTTGATCCGACGAGGTGGCGGGGCTCGTGCGAGCATTCCGGCGTGCTTCCGCGGCTGACCGACCAGTTCTGTGACCAACTCCGTGACGTCCTCGGCGACGCGGGCTACGACGCCGACGGGGTGGTGGCGGCTCTCGGCGAGCAAGCGCACGCCGCGCTAGGACGAGGTGAACCGGAGCCCGCCCGTCGGGCCACTCGGGGCGGCTCACCGCTGGAGACGCTGATTCGGCTCTTCCTGGTTGGCGACGTGCAGTCGGGCGAGCAGGTGCGGCGGGCGCTGGCGGGCGGTCGGGCAGGTGCCGGTGGGCGCGGCTCTCACCGCGTCGACCTCGATGAGGCGGTCGCGGCCGGGCTGTTGCGCGTGGATGGCGACGAGGTGCGGGCCGCACTCGATCTGCGGCCCTACAGCGACGACCAGGGCGGCTGGTGGGTGCTCGCCGACCTCGATTCGGAACAACTCGGTGGGCCGGTGGGCACCGATCACGTGCTCGGGATCGGGCACGCGTCGCTGAGTCTGGCGCGGTCGGCGATCCGCAGGCCGGTCGGCTCCGTGCTCGACCTGGGTACCGGCTGCGGCGTGCAGGCGCTGCACGCGGGTAGGCACGCGCGGCAGGTCACCGCGACCGATGTGTCCGCGCGGGCGCTGGCACTGGCCTCGGCGACGTTCCGGCTCAACCAGCTCGACGTGGAGACAGTGCGCGGATCGTGGTTCGAGCCGGTGGCCGGGCGGCGCTTCGACCAGGTGGTGTGCAATCCGCCGTTCGTCGTGGGCCCTCCTCGGGTCGACTACACCTACCGCGACTCCGGGCTCGCCGGTGATGACGCCAGTGCGCTCGTCGTGCGCGGGCTGCCGGATGTGCTGAACGAGGGCGGCGTCGGGCAGTTGCTGGCGTCGTGGCTGCACCGGCGCGGTGAGGACTGGGCCGAGCGGGTCACCGAGTGGCTGCCCGACCACGGTGTCGACGCGTGGTTCGTCCAGCGCGACGTCGCCGAGCCCGCGCTGTATGTGGGCACCTGGCTGCGGGACGCGGGCATCGACCCCAAGTCGGCGGAGGGCGCGGCGAAGGCGTCGGCCTGGCTCGACTGGTTCGAGGACAACGACGTCGTCGGAATCGGCTTCGGGTTCGTCACACTGCGGTCGAGCGGTACCGACACCGAGGTCTCCTGCGACGATCTACGGCACGCCTACGACGACCCACTGGGCCCGGAGGCGGGCGCGTGGCTCGATCGAGTGACGTGGCTGCGGGCCCACGCCTCGCCTGCCGCCCTGTTGGCCGCACGGTTGGTCGTCCCGGCGACGGTGGTGCTGGAACGCGTCGCCGAACCGGGCGAAGGGGGTTGGTCCGAGCTTGTGCGCAGGTTGCACCGGACGGACGGGCCGGGCTGGCAGCAGGAGACCGACGCGCTGGTGACCTCGCTGCTCGCCGGGTGTCGCGGGAACCTCCCGCTCGGCGACCTGTTGGCCATCCTCGCCGCGGCCAACGACCTGCCAACCGATCACG
>JALZNB010000006.1 GCA_030857905.1 Actinomycetota bacterium | reverse complement strand
GGAGCAGGACTCCGGCAGCGCCGCGGCGAAGTTCCCCACAACGGCTCTCGCCGCTATCTTCCCGCGTCGAGGGAGAGCGCAGGTCCAAGGCCCAAACTGCAGGGGTTGCCATGAGACGTCTGTTCGTCGCCGCTCTGTCCGTCGGGCTGCTGCTGGCCATGCCCGGGTTCGCCGCCGCTGACCACGATGCCCTGGCGCCGCCCTTCGGGACGGCAATCCAGCCGGGTGATCCGGTGGTCAACGCCGGCCCGGCGGGAGCCTGGGAGCACCTGGCGACCATCCCCACCGGCAACCCGCAGACGGACCTGGACTTCTTCACCCAGGGCGGTGAGGACTACGCCTCGGTCGGCACCCTGGGTACCGGGCCGAACGCAGCAGGGCAGACCATCATCCAGCTGACCCAGAACGGCAAGGTCGTGGCGCCGACGCCGACGGTGCCTGGCTCCGGTTCGATCCGCTACGTCTCCGGGCATCCGTCCGCCGAGTGCCCGTCGAACCCGCTGTCCACGCTCGGACTGCAGCACGACGTCGAGGCGACGCCCAAGGGCGGCGCGATCCTTAACACCGCCAACCCGTCGGCCGACCGGCGTGACACCCAGCTGATCATCGACGCCAGCGACGCCCGCGGGCGTTGCCACGACAACGGCACGCTGGGCGTCAGCGAGGTCCCACGGGGCGGGCTCGAGATCGTCGACGTGACGAACATCAACGACCCGGTCGAGATCGGCCTCATCAGCCACATCGGGGAGTCCCACACCGTCAACGTGGACCCGAGGCGACCCCACATCGTCTACTCGGTGACGTCCGACCGCGTCGGGGTGAACCCCGACGGGTCACGGCAGAACGAGGACCCGGCCAGCTCCCAGCGCTTCAACCTCGACGGCTTCGAGGTCGTCGACATCTCGTCCTGCATGGACTTCCCGGCCGGTACGAGCGTCGCCGAGAAGCGCGAGCAGTGCCGCCCCGAGGTCTACCGCTACCGCTACCCGAGCGCCCAGATCGCCTTGGGACACACCGTGAAGAACGCCATCTACGGTTGCCACGAGCTCGAGGTCTACCCGAACGACCGGCTGACCTGCGGTGGCGGCGCGGCCGCGATCGCGTTCGACGTCAGCGGTGTCTTCCAGGCCAACAACAAGAAGACGTTCCGTGACGACACGCTGCGGGGTGCGCCGCTGCCCTGCGGGGTGCGCGCCAGCTCGTCCGCCGCGCCGTACCACACCGGCGCGAAGGTCACCGACTGCGTGGTCGGCCAGGGCGGCCAGGACCTGTCGATCCCGGGTTGGAAAGCCATCGGCTCGCCGTCGTTGACGGGCGTGCAGTACCTCGGCTCCGCGCACCACATGGGTCGTGGCGGGCCACGGCCGGCCACCGAGGACAACGACTTCGACCACGAGGCCGAGCTCAGCCACTCCGGCAAGTTCATCCACACGACCGACGAGCGCGGCGGCGGCGTCGTGCCGCCCGGCGCCACCTGCGCCACCGGGGTGGACAACCCGAACGGCAACGGCGGCGTCCAGGCCTTCGCCGTCTCGCGGCTGGACACCAGCCTGCCCGGGTCCGCGGAGGAAGCCGACGACGCCTACGCGCGCACGCCGTCCGGCAACAAGGCGATCTTCCGGGCGACACCGCGCACCGGTGCGGAGGCCACGACCTGCACCGCCCACGTGTTCCAGCAGATCCCTGGTCAGAACCGGATCTTCATGGGCTGGTACTCCCAGGGCACCCAGGTGCTGGACTACTACGAGCGTCCCGATGGCACGTTCGAGTACCGCGAGGCCGGCTACTTCATCCCGGTCGACGCCAACCAGTGGGTCTCCCACATCTTCAAGGTGCAGAAGAACGCCGACGGCACGTTCACCTACTACGGGGTGGCCAGCGACTTCAAGATCGACTCCGGTCGCAACTCCATCGAGGTCTACAAGGTGACCCTCGCCGCGCCGCAGATGTGCGAGGCGCGGACTGCTGGCAAGCCGTGCACCCCCGGCCCGGTTCCGCAGCAGGGCACCC
>JALZNB010000628.1 GCA_030857905.1 Actinomycetota bacterium | reverse complement strand
TGGCAACAGGTGCCCGCTGTTCAAAATGACGGCGGCGGAAGCGGTTGGCATGCCGAGGGCATCCAGGAGGCCGCGAGAAGCTACGTCGGTCGTTAGCCAGTGGCCCACCGGTGTCGGTGAAGATCGCCGCGAGCGTCCACCCTTCGCGGGCATACCACGTGGCTAAGTGTTCGTTGCGCTCGGCGAGGTAGGTGGATTGTCGATCATGTTGCGGACGTAGACGTCGGGTGGGGGGATGGGGGTGCTCCAACGTGTGGGCGATACGTGAATTGACAGACGATGAGGGGAAGCGCCGGGTGTGTTGTGGTCGCCTCATGGATTTTGGTCAATGCCCTTTCGGCAGCGATGAACGTCGCCAGGTCGGCCGCTGACCTGACTGTCACGGTCACGAGGCTCAGGGTGAGCAGTTCGAGAAGGGTGAGGTCAACGTTGAGGGACAACACCTGTTCAGAGGGCCGTTTCTGCCGGGATGACTTCCGTTTGCTCACGACGTGGCTCCGACTGTTTCATGTGGACAGTGGATGGGTGCCCCACTCGTCCCAAAGCCTGTGAGCGGACGATCACCAAGTACACGGCAGATACCGTGCGTTTTGCGGGCATCTGACGCGCAGGGAGGCTCTGACCAGGCGATACGGCGCTACGCTACGGTCGGAGCTTGAACGCTGACAGGAGGTGAGCACGCCGTGGCGGCCAAGCGGGCAGCGTTGGCGAGGGCTCGGAAGGCAACGGGGTTGAGTCAAGAGACGTTGGCCGATGCACTGGGGGTTGATCCATCCACGGTGCGCCGCTGGGAAGCGGGCGATTCAGCACCCCAGCCGTGGCTACGGCCAGGGCTGGCTGACTTGCTCGGGGTGAACCGGGACACTTTGGCGGAACTGCTAACGCTGGAGTCGGCGAACGCATCCATGTCAGCGTCTACGGCTTCGAGTGTCATCGGGCAGCGAGAGCGTATCCAGGCTAGCCAAGAAGACTGGTTGCACGTCCGGCGTGCGCCAGGAGTGCGTGGCCGTGAGCTGACAGAGTTGGCGGCCTGGCTTTACCCGGAGACTGAGCGTGCACTCGGCGGCCATGTGTTGACTGGTCCGGGTTGGCTCATGGAAACGCCAGTGGGGCTCGACGCCGTACGGCTGCAATGGGAGTACGACGCCCCGGCATTCACTTTCCCCGATTCAACATTGATGGATGAATTGTTGCCGCTGACCGATAGTGGCACTCGTTACGGGGATTACGGTCGGGCGGTTCGCGACCTGGTCCGCCCGCGATTGCTGGAGAACCGGCCCAGTTACCGGCTGACCACTATCGACGCTTCGCCTCATGATGGACTGAAATTGAGCTTTGGGCGCACCACCTTCTTCGAGGTCTTCAATCTCAAACAGATGGTGGCTCACGAGTTCAAACGGGCATGGCTTCAGTCGGGCCGTCAGATTCCAAGCCTCGACGAGTTGCCACTTCGAGCCGCGATAGGAAGTCCGTTCAACCCCGATCACCTGCTTATGTCGCCGGGCGTCAACACGTTGACGATCAGGCGCGGTGGCATCGGTGACGGCCCTAGCTTTGTACTGCATGAACGTGATGGCGGCAAAGTGGCCGATGGGGGTGGATTGTGCCACGTCATGCCTGCCGGTGAGTTCCAACCGTCATCCGCCAATCTCTCGGATGTCAGGAATGACTTCTCTGTATGGCGAAACATCATGCGGGAATTTTCCGAAGAATTTTTGGGCAACCCCGAGCACGATGGTTCCGGCCCTCGTTCGATCGACTACAAAAAAGACGAGCCGTTTGCTCAACTCGAACGGGCACGCCGACAGGGAACGCTTCAGTTGTGGCATTACGGCCTAGCTGTTGAACCGTTGGAACTTGGCGTTATGCAACTAACGGTTGCGGTGGTCGATGCGCGGGAGTTCGACAAACTTTTCGCAGACATGGTCGATGTCAACGACGAAGGTCAGGTTATCGGGAGGGGTGGCGCTCGATACATCCCGTTCACAGATGAAGCGATAAGGCGACTGGATCCACGGTTGTCGGCTAGCGCGCTGACGCTGCTAAAACTGGCGTGGCGAGATAGAGGAGTTTTACTTGACTAGCACGGCACATCAAAATCCACCAGCGACAACTCGCCTGGCGCGGGCAGATCGACCAGTTGCCGCGTCGATAATTATCGTTTGACCCCATCTGCGACTACGCTCGGCCCTCGCCCCGTTTCCAAGAATTCCACCAGTCCCTGTCGGACTGATTCGATCGGAATCTCAGCAGTAGCTGGCACCTGGGAACTGTTGCCCGCGTATACATAGGAAACAGTTCCGGATAGAGCTGAATCTCCCTGTGACCAGCCTTTCTCGTCTCGGCTGCTGTAGCCAATGAAACCCTTCTGCTGTCCCAAACCGACTTCCAGGACCGGCGAACGCCGCACGCCGGCCAATGCGACCTGGATCATGGGTGGGACGAGATGGTCTTTGGTTTCGCCCAGCACCCGGTCCACAAAGGAATCCAGCTCGGCGACGGTCTGGACCAGGATTGCCGGATCGCCAGGGCCGAGGTCGTTCTCCGATTCCTGGTCGTACCAGATTTCGAGGTTTACCACTGTTCGCCTCCGGTGAACCTTTCGCGGTAGTTCGGACCGCATACAGTCATGTCGTACCCGTGGGCAGCATGACAGACAACAGTTCATCGCACCCACACGGACCCGGACACGGCCGATTATTGATCGCGACATCCACATGTCGTCGCCCTTCTCGAACCATTCGAGCTGCCAACTTTATTTCGACGTGCGTCGTGCTGGCCGGTTCTTTGTTCGCTGGCATAGCAGCTAATTCGAGTCGTTGCCAGGCTTTGTCGACATCCACGCTTTGACACTGACCGGTGACTTGTTCAATGCCGTTTGAATCTACCCAGCGACCATGTGTCTTGCGATTCTGGGGATTCGGTTTCGGCACCGTTGGCGGCAGTCCACCTCGCACTGACTCAATGTGTTCCGAACCGGCCACGGTGCACTTTGGCATAGGCGGGAGATCGCTGGCACACGCTCACCAACCCCCAAGTATCGAGGTATCGCCCAATGGTGGTTCGCATGGTGTCCAACAGATCAACTACCCGAACCCCAGCCTCGTACGCGTGATCACGCTGTTGCACCGCCTGGGCCAACGCCGGTGACGATGATCCGTGAGCCAGCCAGGAAAGGTGTTCACCTCGGACAATGCGACCCCTCTCGGAGTCGCCGTACAGGTTCAGGATCAGCCGACTTCTTCGAATGTGGAGACCACGTTGTGCAATGCGGGCTCGGCGGTAGACCGCCGATCGGGCAGTGTCCAGGTGATCACCTGGTGGTATCCGATATCGCCTTCGACCAGCGTGAACCAGTAAACGACGTCGATCCCGCCAACGGTCCCGGAAACCTCGTAGCGGACGCCGGTGAGCGGTCCCACGGCGACATCCGACGGTTGGCCGATGACGGCTCCGGGCGCGATGTCGTCCATCGCGTCCAGGGCGGTTTCTTCGAACTCGCCAAAATCGGTGAACTCCGCGCGCTTGGTGGTGATCACCATGAGGTAGCGCTCCTGGAAGTACTGCCCGACCGACAGTACGGCTCCGTCAGCGCGGACGGATTCCGGTAGTTCGACCCATTGGGCGGGGACGGTGACCCGGCTCAGTCCGTCGCTGGTTTCGGCGACGCGGGTCGACAGGTCCGCGTCGGCGGCGCTTACTTCAGGGCGGGTCGGGGGTGTGGAGGTCTCGATCACGAGCCAGGTGGTTCCGCCGATGAGCAGTGCGGCGGTGGCGGCGAGGGCGATCCACGGTCCGGGACGCCGTTTGGGTGGTTGTTCGGCTGGGGCCATGAACTGCTGTGGCGGGGCGAAACCGCCCTGCCACGGCTTGTTTCGATCGTCCGGAAACACGGTATCGCCCCCATCCCGCACCCACGGCAGGCGACGTCGAGCGTACTCGCCTGGCAGGATCGGCAGCGTGACGAATCATCCAGTCGCCGACGTGCCAGGGCTGTTGTTCGCCGACGACGACGTGCGCGAGGCTCGGTGGCGCGATCGGTTTCATGCCGCCAGGGTGTCGCTGCCCGATTTCGCCAGGGACGCCCCTGATCGAACGGTGTATGTGTCCAATGCCAGTGGTGTGTGGGAGGTCTACGCCTGGGATCGGGCGACCGACACGCACCGCCAGGTGACCGACCGGCCCAATGGCACGCTGCACGCGACTTTGACCCCCGATGGCAGGCACATCTGGTGGTTCGCCGACACCGACGGCGACGAGTTCGGGCAGTGGGTGCGGGAGCCGTTCGCCGGGCGGCCCGCGGGGGCCGCTGCCGTGCCCGCGGTGGCGGGCGCCAAGGCCGGTTACCCGGCCGGGGTTGAGATCGGCCGTGATGTGGTCGCGGTGGGGGTCGCCGACGACGATGGCACCACGATTTTCCTCGCGCGCGGTGACGAGGACGACGCTGAGGTGATCTATCGCGACAAGCACGACGGCGGGGTCGCGGCTCTGTCGCATGACGAGAGTCTGTTGGCCATCGCGCATTCCGAGCATGGCGACAACCGCCACTCGGCGTTGCGGGTGCTCGCGGTCGCCGATGGCGCCACGGTCGCGGAGAAGTGGGATGGCAAGGGCAAGGGGCTCGACGCCATCGCGTTCAGTCCCGTCGCGGGCGATCAGCGCCTGTTGGTGCTCCACGAGCGGCGCGGGCGCGAGGAACTGCTGATCTGGGACGTCGCCGCGGACACCGAGCGGGAGATCAGCATCGATCTGCCGGGTGAGGTGAGCGCCGATTGGTTCGCCGACGGTCACGCGCTGCTCGTCGCGCACACCCATGAGGCGCGCAACACGTTGCACCGCTACGACATCGAGACCGGCAAACTGTCCACTTTGAACACTCCGCCGGGCACCATTGGTTCGGCGCACGCGCGCCCGGACGGCACGGTTGAGTATTCGTGGTCCAACGCCGCCGAGCCGTCGGTGGTGCGCGCGTTGTTCAGCGACGGCACCGATCGGGTGCTGCTGACCCCACCCGGTGAGCGCGCGCCGGGTTCGGCTCCGCTGACCGACGCGTTCGTCGAGACCGAGCACGGGCGGGTCCATGCCCTCGTCGCGCGGCCGGAAGACGCGCCGGACGGGCCGCTGCCGACGGTGTTCTCCTTGCACGGCGGTCCCCATGCCGCCGACGAGGACCGGTTTTCCGCCTATCGCGCGCTCTGGCTCGACGCCGGGTTCGCGGTGGTGCACGTCAACTACCGTGGCGCGACCGGTTACGGCTCCGCGTGGCGCGACGCCATCGAGGGCAAGCCGGGGTTGACTGAACTGGCCGACGTCGCCGCAGTGCACGCGTGGGCCGTCGAGTCCGGTCTCGCCGACGCTGACCGCTGTGTGGTCAACGGCGCGTCCTGGGGTGGATACCTGACCCTGCTCGCGCTCGGTACACAGCCAGAGTTGTGGGCGGCGGGCGTCGCGGGCGTGCCTGTCGCCGACTACCTGGCCGCGTACGAGGACGAGATGGAGCCGCTGCGCGCGTTCGACCGGGCATTGTTCGGTGGTTCACCCGACGAGATGAACGAGCGCTATGTCGAGTGCTCGCCGATCACGTACGTGGACGAGGTGCGCGCGCCGGTGCTCGTGCTGGCGGGCGAGAACGACCCACGCTGCCCGATCCGGCAGATCGACAACTATCTCGATCGACTCGCCGAGCGTGGCGTGCCGTACGAGATGTACCGCTACGACGCCGGGCACGGTTCGCTCGTCGTCGCGGAGACGATCAAGCAGTCGCTGATCGAGGTCTACTTCGCGCTGCGGATGCTCAACCTGCGGTAGGGCGATGAGCGGGGGCGTTTGGTTTGTCGCGTCCCCGCTCAGCTCGCGCGGGCGAGGGCGAACTCGACGACCTGTAAGCCGATCATTCTGAGGTTCGCGGACACCTGCGGGTCGGAGCACTCGCCCGTGCCGTCGAAGGACACCTCGATGGTGTTGACGGCGGCGCCGAGTGGTGTCGGCCAGCCGCGCAGTGCGTGCACGACGGAGCGCAGCGCGGTGAGCGTGGTGACTGACGCCTGCCAGCCCGCAGCGGTGGCGACGCAGCCGACCGCGCGCCCGTCGAGGTAGGGCCGTTCGTCGCCGCGTAGATCCTCGACGTAGTCCAGGGCGTTCTTGACCAGGCCGGACACTGTGCCGTGATAGCCCGGTGAGACCAGCACGACGCCGTCGGCCTCGCGGATTTCCTCCACGAGCCGTCGAGCCGCGTCGACGCGTTCGGGCAGCGCCGGATCGTAGAAGGGCAGGATCAGGTCGCCGCCGGTGAGCATTGTTGTTTTCGCACCCGCCTCCGCCGCGCCCGCCAGTGCGATCCGAAGTGCGCGCTCGGATTGGGAGTCCGCCCGCAGGGACCCCCCGATTCCCACCACCGTCACCGTCACCCGGCCATCCTTGCACCGCCGCCCGCCCGGTACGACCTCCACGAGGAAGCACGCGGTGAGAGAGGAAACACCCACCGTTGACTACTTCCAAGTAACGTTCAGGTCGGAGAGCTGACCCGAAGGAGAGCGTGAATGTCTTCGTTGACCGAGCGGGTGCCGATCCGAGTGCAGGCCGCGCTGACACGAGCTGTGTTCGCCCTGCCGAAGCCGGTACGCAGGCTGCTGGTGGGACCACCCGTGCGGATCGACGGCCAGGAGTTGGCCCTGGACGCGCAACTCCTGCTCGCCCTCGACAAACTGGGCGGCCGCAAGCTGAGCGACGGCACGCCGGAGCAGGGGCGGACGCGGCTCGACGCGTCGCGGCATCTGGTCGGCGGCGATCCGATCGAACCGGTCACCGTGCGCGGCCTGACCATCGGCGACGCGATTCCCGGCCGGTTGTACACCCCGGAAGGGCTGAGTTCCGCGGCGCCGCTGCTGGTCTTCTACCACGGTGGCGGCTGGGTGCTGGGTTCTCTGGACAGCCACGACAACACCTGCCGGTATTTGGCGACCGAGGCCGGGGTGAAGGTCCTTTCGGTCGATTACCGACTCGCCCCGGAACACGTTTTCCCCGCCGCCGCCGATGACGCGCTGACCGCGTTCCACTGGGCGGTCGAGAACGCCGCCGAACTGGGTGTCGACCCCGGGTTGATCGCGGTGGGCGGCGACAGCGCGGGCGGCAATCTGGCCGCGGTGACCGCGCACCAGGCGACCCGCGCGGGCGGGCCGCGTCCCGCCTTCCAACTGCTGTTCTACCCGGCGACCGATGGCACGTCCCGGCGGCGGTCGCGAGACCTGTTCGCCTCGGGGTTCTTCCTTGCCGACGACGACATCGATTGGTTCCTGAACCACTACAGCCCGGATATCGCGACTCGCGCCGATCCCCGGTTCTCCGTGTTGTTCGCCGATGACCTCACCGGCCTGCCGCCCGCCTATGTGGCGACCGCCGGATTCGACCCGTTGCGGGACGAAGGCGAGGAATACGCGGCACGATTGATCGAATCGGGGGTGCCGGTGGCGCTACGCCGACACGCGGACCTGATTCACGGATACGCCAATTTCCTGGGCGTGGGAACCC
>JALZNB010000315.1 GCA_030857905.1 Actinomycetota bacterium | reverse complement strand
GGCCCTCTTCACCGGCGGCCGCGGCGCTCGACGCGGTGCCGACGACATCAACGGCGACGATCTTCTTGGCGTCGCTGCCCGCCGAGTCGGCGAGTGAGGTGAAGAAGTCGTCGTAGCCGCCGCCGTTGGACACCGCCAGCTTGGCACCGTCGAAAGCGGTGGCATCGGCAGGCTTGGCCTCGTAGCCGTGCGGGTCGGCGTTGGCATCGCTGAGGATGGAACGCACGGTCACCGCATCCCCGCCGACCGCGCGCACAACGCTCGCCCACACATTGGTGGAGGCGACGACGACGATCGTGTCGCCCTCCGCAGCGGGTGTGGACCCAGGCGTGCCACATGCCGACGCACCGGCCAAGGCGAGCGCGGCCAAGCCTGCGATGGCGAGGACGGAACGAGCGGGACGCGTGGTCATGAGCACTCCTGAGCACCGTAACGCGTAATGGTAATCGTTGTCGCTTTCAGCTTACGACACGATCGGGGGTGGTGTTAAGCCGACCGGGTGAAACCGCTCACGCAGCCCGGATGGGCCGGGCTTCTGCAATTGGTTCTGAACCGTTACGGTCACTCCATGGCGCGGTCAATCCATGTGCGACGACCGGCGACCCTCGCGTCGCTCGCGGCGGAACTAGGGGTCTCCCGGACCACGGTGTCCAATGCCTACAACCGGCCTGACCAGCTCTCTCCCGAGCTGCGCAGGCGGGTCTTGGAAACCGCGCGCAGGCTCGGTTATCCCGGCCCCGACCCGGTAGCCCGATCGCTGCGCACCCGCAAGGCGGGCGCGGTGGGTCTGTTGTTGACCGAGAACCTCTCCTACGCCTTCCGCGACCCGGCGGCCCTGGGGTTCCTCGAAGGTCTCGCTCTCGCCTGCGAAGACGCGGGCCAGGGACTGCACCTGGTACCGATCAACCCCGAGCGTGAGGACGTGGCCGCGGTCCACCGGGCCGGGGTCGACGGCTTCGTTGTCTACTCCGTGCCAGACGACGATCCGCACTTGGCGGCTGTCTTGACGCGGCCAGTGCCGACAGTGGTTGTGGACCAACCCACTGTCGAGGGCGTCGACCGCGTCGGCATCGACGATCGGGCGGCCATCACCCGGGTCGCCGAGCGGCTGATCGAGCTGGGACACCGCCGGATCGGCGTGATCTGTATGCGCCTCGCCCGTGACCGCAACGACGGCTTCGTTTCGACAGAACGCCAGCACAACGCCCATTTCCACGTGCAGCGCACCCGACTGCTCGGCTTGGCTGAGGCGTTCACGAAGGTCGGCGTCGACTGGTCGCGGGTGCCGGTGGTCGAGCGGTTCGACCACAGCACGGCCAGTGGCGCCTCCGCGGCGTCGCAGTTGCTGGACTCCGACCCGGCGGTCACCGCGGTCATCTGCACGTCCGACATCCTGGCGCTCGGCGCGCTCACCGAGGCCAAGCGCCGGGGGCTGCGGGTGCCGCAGGACCTGACCGTCACCGGGTTCGACGGTATCGCCGACGCCGAACGTGCCGGACTGACCACGATCCGCCAACCGGTCCTGGAGAAGGGCCGCGCCGCGGGCAAACTGTTGTTGGGCAACGTCGACCCGCAGCGGCCGAGAGAGATCACTCTGGACACCGAGTTCGTCGTGGGGACGACGTCGGCGCCGCCGCGCACCGCCGAGGAACGCTGGTTCGGTCCCTGACCATGTTCAGCAGGGCTCAACCAGGCAGGCGGTGTCAGGGCGTGAGAGTCGGCGGAACAGCGGTCCCCACCAGCGGACCGAGCTTCGGCGTGACCGAGTATTCGCCCGCGGGCACCGCCTTGCGGCCCACCGGGCAACCTGGCCCGGACGTCCGTCCCGCCCACAACACCTCGAACGACGCCCGTTCGCCCGGCGCGAGCACCTTGCTCTGCTTGCCTTTGACCACCGCGCAGTCGTTGCTCGACCAGAACCGGGTGGCACCATCGCGGCTGGTCACCAGCAGTTCGCGGTGTTCCCGGCCGATGTCGCGGGTGCACGGCACCGCGCCCGCGTTGGTGACGATCAACCGCAACAGCGGCCGTTTGCCGACCTTGTACGTGGGCGTGCCCAACTCGGCGGTGACCGCGATGGCAGCGTCCGGGCAGGGCAGATTCGGGTCAGGCGGCTTCGTGGTTGTCACGATAGGAGCGACAACAGCGGCCGCGCTGGACGACGAACTGCTGGACGGACCGGAGAGTGGGGCACCGGCGGGCGGTGAGCTGGCAGGCGCGGCACCGGATCGCGCGGCGTCCACGACCGGGACGTCGTCATCGGTGCCGATCAGTCCGCCGATGATCCAGATGAGCGCGACGACACCGAGCACCGCGCCGACGACGGCCAGCACGCGACGCCGGAGGTATGTGGCACGCGGCAATGGTCCAGGTGGGTCGATCACCGGGAAAACGTTAATGCCGCCGTCCCGCCCGGCTGGCGAACTCCCATCGCCCGATCGGGCGGTGTCGCCAGGCCCACATGCCACTATCAGTGAGATTCCTCTAATGCGTCTTGCCCGAACCGCGAGAGTGCGGTTCCAATCATCGGACAAAGAGGACTGCCGACCACCACGGCGAAGGAGGCGACCATGACCGCGATCGACGACCTGCTCCAGCGCCATGTCGAAGGCCCCGACATCGGCCATCCGGACATCCCCACCCCGGTTCCCGGCCTGCACCTGGCCGTGGTGACCTGCATGGATGCCCGGATCAAGGTGTTAGACGTCTTCGGCCTCGCGCACGGCGAGGTGCACATCCTGCGCAACGCGGGCGGCGTGGTCACCGACGACGTGATCCGGTCGCTGTCGATCAGCCAGCGCATCCTGCACACCCGCGAGATCATCGTGATGCAACACACCTCCTGCGGGATGGCCACGATCACCGAGGACGAGTTCAAGGACGGCATCGAACAGGACACCGGGCTGCGCCCACCCTGGGCCGTCGAGGCGTTCCGTGAGGTCAAGGACAGCGTGCGCCAGTCGGTCGAACGCGTTCGGCGCAGCCCGTTCGTGCCGTACGTGGAGAACGTGCGCGGCTTCGTGTACGACGTGGAGACCGCGGCGCTCACGGAGGTCCACTAGCCTCACCCGGCGATGGACGTGACCGAAGTCGTCGACTGGTTCGACCGCAACGCCCGCGACCTCGCCTGGCGTGCCCCTGGCACGTCCGGCTGGGGTGTACTGGTCAGCGAGATCATGCTGCAACAGACCCCGGTCGCCCGGGTGGAGCCGATCTGGCTGCAGTGGATGGCACGCTGGCCACTGCCGTCCGATCTCGCCGCGGAAACCCAAGGTGAGATCGTTCGCGCTTGGGGCAAACTCGGCTATCCCCGCCGCGCCCTGCGCCTGCACTCGGCGGCGGCGGTGATCGCGGAGTCCCACGACGACGTCGTTCCGGCCGACATAGACATCCTGTTGGCCTTGCCGGGCATCGGCGCGTACACCGCGCGTGCCGTGGTGGCGTTCGCCTACGGCAAGCGAGCGCCGGTCGTCGACACCAACGTCCGCCGGGTCGTGGCCCGCGCGGTGCATGGAGCGGGTGACGCCGGCCCGCCGTCGACAACACGGGACATGGCCGATGTCGAAGCGCTGCTGCCCGAGGACGCGGGCCGAGCGGCTGTGGCGTCGGCCGCGCTGATGGAGTTGGGCGCGGTCCTCTGCACGGCCCGCGCGCCCCGGTGCGGGGACTGCCCGATCCTCTCGACGTGCGCCTGGCATCGAGCGGGGCGACCCGCGTACGCGGGCCCGGCGAAGGCGGTCCAGCGATTCGCCGGAACCGACCGACAGGTGCGCGGACTACTCCTGGACGTGTTGCGCGGCCGCACCGAACCCGCGGCGAAAGCCCGACTGGACATCGTGTGGCCCGATCCGACGCAACGGGACCGGTGCCTGCACTCATTGCTGGTGGACGGCCTGGTCGAACAGACCTCCACGGGGATGTTCGCTCTGCCGGGCGAGCACTGACGATCTCGATCCAGCTCACTCGGCACGCAAGGGCCTGGCATGCTTGTCCGGTGGCGCAAGCGGTTGTGGTGTTGTTCGACAGGGAAGCCGACGCGGCCGTGCGGGCGTTGTGGGCGAAGCTGGACGCGATCGAGCCGGGCGCGCGGAAGTTCCCGCCGCGCCTGACCCTCGCGGGAGCCTCCGACATCCCGCGCAGGACCAGGGAGGCGCTGCGCGCCGAACTTCGGTTGGTGGCCGTCCCCAACATCTGGTTCGCCGCACTGTCGACCTTCGCGGGCAGCGAGAACGTGCTGATGCTCGCCGCGGTCACCGATGGCGAACTGCTGGCCGTGCACTCGGCGGTGCACGACGTGCTGGCGGGCAAAGTGCGCAACCCGGACGCGTACTTCCTTCCCGGCTCGTGGATGCCGCACTGCACGCTCGCGGCCGGGATCGGCGACGCGGCGGTGGTGGCCGGGTTCGGCGCGGTGTTCCCGGTCGAGCCGATTCGAGCGCGGGCGCGACAGGTGGCCGTGGTCGACACGGTGACCGGTGAAACCGAGGTGCTACTCGACCTCTCGGTGTAGGACCGACGAGAGGAACGCCTCCACCGCACCCCGATAGACCTCCGGGGCGTCGTCGTGGACCACGTGACCCGCGCCAGCCACCAGCAGGTGATGGCCGCCGCCCGGAGCACGGACAGGCAATCGCGCCTGCTGACCGGCGGGCATGACCGTGTGCTCGGCCTCGACCGCGAGAATGGGGCACCGCACCCGTTCGACCAGGTCCCAGTAGTCGCGTGCACCCCATTCGCCCGCGATCTCGAACAGGTCGTCGATCGAGGCGATCAGGTGATAGCCGTCGTCGCGTTCCTCGACGCATTCGGCGAAGTAGGCGCCGACCGGCCCGAAGTATTCCCGCACGTGGGCGATCGACCGGAACGGCACCGGCCAGTCGTCGAACGACGCACGCCAGCCATCGCCGGTGCGGCCCCGCAGGTCGATCGGCATTTCCTCGGCGACAACCGCGCGAACGAGGTCTGGATGCGCGGCGGCCAGCCCCACCGCGTGCAGCGCGCCCATCGAGTGTCCGATCACGACGGAAGGCCCCAGCCCGGCGGCCACTTCGGCGGCGTCGGCGACAAAATCGGGCGTGCGCCACTGCCCGCCACGATGAGGACTCCGGCCGTGCGACCGCGCATCGATGCCGACGACACGGCCGTACCGCGTCAGCCATCGGGCGGTAGGCCACCACGTCGTAGCGCGGCCCATCAGGCCGTGCAGGAGCAGAATCGGCGGACCATCGCCGCCGAACTCGATCACATCACGTCGCACGGTCCGAGTTTGCCCGACACCACCCCGCCTACACGGACGAGCAGTCATGATGGGGTCGCCGTCAACCAGCTTGGAGTCACTTTCGATGTCCCGGGTCGCCCCCGTCCGTCTCGCCTGCGCGCTGCTCGCCGCCGTCGGGTTCACCGCCTGCACGACAGCGGCGAAGCTGCCAGAGCGGTCGGTGCCCGCGCAACAGGTGCCTTCCGGCCCAGGCTCACCCGGCCTGGGAGACGCGTACTACCCCGAGGACGGCAACGGTGGCTACGACGTCACCAAGTACGCCGTCAA
The DNA here is from genome assembly GCA_030857905.1 of Actinomycetota bacterium. Classification (GTDB taxonomy): domain Bacteria; phylum Actinomycetota; class Actinomycetes; order Mycobacteriales; family Pseudonocardiaceae; genus Actinokineospora. The sequence goes on along the minus strand of JALZNB010000315.1, from coordinate 17,950 downwards.
CCTCAGCTACGACCCACCGACCAGACAGTTGGACGGCGACACCGTCGTCACCGCGATCGCGTCGGACCAGTTGAACCAGTACAACCTGGACCTGACCGGTTTCGAGGTCACCTCGGTCGAAGTCGACGGCAAGACCGTAAAGCACGAACGTTCGGGCGATCACGAGCTGGTCATCACCCCCGAAGCGCCCGTCGAGAAGGGCACGACCTTCGAGACCAGGGTCCGGTACGCGGGTGTCCCGGCCGAGACCTCGGACTCCGGCCTCGGCGCGGGCGGCTGGCAGATCTCCCGCTCCGGCGGCGCGTTCGCCGCGGGCGAGCCACACTCGGCGACCCACTGGTTCCCGGCCAACGACCACCCCCGGGACAAGGCGACGTTCCACCTCACCGCCCGCGTCCCCGACGGCTGGAGCGTCATCTCCAACGGCCGCGAGGAACCCCCGGTCGCCGAGGACGGCTGGACGACGTTCACCTGGAACGAACCGACCCGCGTCGCGACCTATCTGACCACCATCGGCATCGACAAGTGGACCTATGAACGGTCCCGGTTGGCCGATGGAACGCCCGTCGTCAACGCCTACGCCCCCGGTGCCGAGGAGAAGAAGGGCGTCCAGGCCCGCATGCCGGAGATCCTGACGTTCCTGTCCGAACGCTTCGGCCCGTACCCGCAGAGCGCGGCGGGCGGGATCTACCTGAACGAGAACATCGGGTTCTCCCTGGAGACACAGGGCAGGCCGATCTACGCGAAGTGGGCGGAACTGGAGGTGGTGGTCCACGAGCAGGCCCACCAGTGGTTCGGCAACTCGGTGTCGATCCGGAACTGGGCCGACATCTGCCTCAACGAGTGCTTCGCCTCCTACGCGCAGTGGCTGTGGGCGGAGTCGAAGGAGAACGCCGACCTCGATCGACGTTTCCGCACCGAGGTCGCCAGGAGCACCGACCGGTTCTGGAACCGCAAGCTCTACGACATGGGCCCGGGAAACGAGTTCACCGCGGTCTACGACAAGGGCCAACTCGCGCTGCACGCGCTGCGCCGCCAGGTGGGCGACGCCGTCTTCGACCGGGTCCTGCGGGAATGGGTCGCCGACCACAAGGACGGCAACGCGAGCTGGGCCGATTTCGAGGAACTGACCGGCCGCCTGGCGAACCAGGACCTCACCGCCTTCTTCGACGCCTGGTTCCACCAGCCCACCAAACCCGCCGACGAGTTCCTGTACCCGGGAACACTCCGGAAATAGGGCACTATCCTGAGCCCATGACAGTAGTGAAGATCAACGCGATCGAGGTCCCCGACGGCTCGGGACCAGAACTGGAGAAGCGGTTCGCCGCCCGGCTCGGCGCCGTGGAGGGCGAGCCCGGTTTCCTCGGCTTCGAACTCCTGCGCCCCGTCTCCGGCGAAACCCGCTACTTCGTCTACACCCGCTGGGAGAGCGAAGAACACTTCCAGGCGTGGATGAACAGCTCCGCCAAAGAGGCCCACGCGGGCGAGCGGGCCAAGCCGGTCGGCACCGGGTCCAGCGTTCTCGAGTTCGAGGTCGTGCAGAGCGCGGGGCCACGCGGTGACACCTCAGCTTGACCGCGCCGCCGAACTGATCGACAACGCCGACGGCAGTTCGGCATAGAGTCGCGGCGCGCCCTTCGACGACGGGCGCGTACGCCAGTCGAAGTACCTCGGCGGCTAGACCGTGAGTCGACCCGAGCAAGGTCACAGTCAATCGTGTCCGGTCTCTGTGACGTGCCCAGAGCCGAGATCAACTATGCCGCGCCACGCCCGACCGATGAGGCAGGAATTTCTGCGTCACCCGGTAGGAGGTACGCGCTGATGTCGATCCCCACCAGCCTGGAGGAACGGACTGGAGGAGGGAAAAGTGATGAGCGAACGTGACGACCTGGTCATTGGTGTTCGGGACTTGTCCGTCGTGCGTGATCGACGTGACGCGGCGAAGGGCGACCCGTCCAAGGACGGCGGTGGCGACGGCCACGGTGACGCGGGCGGTGATGGCCTGAACATCCCGGAAGCCTGACCTGACCGACCAAGCAGAGCGGTGGCGGATCGGCGTGGCATCGCACCGATCCGTCTCCGCTCGCTCTGACCAACGATGGAGACGACTGTGGATCACCGTCTGATCGAGTCGATCGAGGAGGCGTTGGGCTGGGACGGGCCGCAGCCCTTGGGGCGCGGGTTCGCGCGGGGCAGCATCGCCGAGCGGGAGTTGTGCGCCCGTCTGCTGACGCCAACACGCCTCCTTGACGCGGTCATGCGCCGAACCTTGTCCTCACCACAACTCCGTTGCTTCCAGGATGGCAACGAACTGCACCCGGATGCCTACCTGACCAACGCGGTGACCCGCCGCGGGCAGAGTCTGTCGATGGCGCAGATGGACCGGCTCGGCAAGCTCATCCACTCCGGCTGCACGATAGTGCTTGACGCGTTCGACTCATTCGACCCGACCATGGAAGTCGCCTGTCGCGCGTTGCAGTGGTGGTCACGGGAACTGGTGCAGGTCAATACCTACCTGACCACCAACGATGCCGCCGGTTTCGATCTGCACTGGGACGACCACGACGTGATGATCATCCAGATCGGCGGGGAGAAAACCTGGGAGGTACGCGGCGCGGCGCGCGTCGCCCCGATGTACCGGGATGCCGAGCCCAACAACGGTCCCAGCAAGGACATCGTGTGGTCTGGCACGATGCGGACCGGCGACATCATGCACATCCCACGCGGATACTGGCACCGAGCCACACGTGCGGACCAAGGCGACGGATACAGCCTTCATCTCACGTTCGGATTCGTGAAGCGCACCGGTGTGGACTGGCTGACCTGGCTTGCCGACAGGTCTCGCGAACACGAACTGTTCCGCCATGACCTCGACCGGTGGGGGACGCAGGTCGAGCAGGAAGACGCATTGAGCACCTCGATATCGGAACTCGTTGACACATATACGAAAGATGTCTTTCTCGCCGCCCGCGAACAGGAGCGCGCCGCTCGCCGACACGTCAGGACCTTCGGAACGTTCGGCCCACCAACCGACGTCGTCTGTGTGACCGAGTTCCCGCCGCATATCGACACTATCGACGGCACGGTCGACGTTCTTGCCGTAGGTAAAGGCGTCACTTTCGCGGCGAGGGCCGAACCAGCGGTACGAATGTTCCTGTCCGGTAACCCGGCCAACATCGACCACGTCACCCAGACAACTGGGATTGACGCCGCAACGATCGCCGAAACACTGATCACCGAGGGGCTATGCGCCGAGCTGACTGACGAGCTGGCGACTGGTTTCACTGGGCTGGTGGCAGCCAACACCAACGCGGCGACGTCACCAGAAGGTGATTCACCCAGCTCACTATGAGCGAAGGTCCGCCAGCAGTACGCCTGCCGCCGCCTGCGCGGCCTCCGACAATGGAGTCGAGACACCCCGTTTGGCGGCGATACGGACGGCATTCGCACACTGCAACAGTTGTGTGAGCTTCCCTGAGCGGGTCTGCAAGTCGGCGGCGAACTCCCGCTGCACGCGAGCGGCGACCGCGGGATCGGGCAGGGCCGACTGCCAAAGACACGCGGCATCGTGTCCTCGTGGCGCGGCTCCCCAGTCCTCCCAGTCGAGCAGGTAACCATCGACAGTCACGTTGCCCCAGTGCACGTCGGTGTGCGCGGTCGCCCACTCATCCACAGTCGTGTCCACCCCGGCGAACACCTCGTTGACGCGCTTCGTCAGATGAGCTTGGGCCATCCCGACCCGTTCGGTCTGGTGAGCCCCCAACGTGGTCAGAGACTTCCGCAACGTCGTCCACCACGTATCCGGCAACATTGACGCGGTAATCAGATCACCCACGACCGGCGCCGTGATCAGCTCGACTTCATCCGCGCGCCACACCACGTCGCGGGGCTGGTCGACCCACGTTGTGCCCTGGAACCAAGCAGGTTTCCGAACGCCCCGGATCGTCGCAGCGGCTTCCAAACCGACCCATACCGCGCTGTTGATCCGCCAGCGCTGTCGCCGCTCCACTCGAACCCACGTACCCGTGTGGGTGCGGAATCCTTCTGTCGCACCATGAACCCCGAACACCACGGACGACCGGTCAAGGCCCACCCCCAGTACTCGCTCTACGCGGCCCAGGACGTCGTCGTGCCGATTCTCGCGCACGTCGAACACCGGACTCTGTGCGACTCCGGTCGGCTGAGCCATGGACATGATGACAAGCCCTCCGTGGTCGGTCGGCAACACATTCATTATCTCCCATCGGCACTCACGTTGCCTCGACGAGTAGCGCGGAGTCGGCGCGACCAGGACAAGACCGTTCAACGGTTCCCTGCCCACGGTTTGAGCCTGGCACGCTGCTCAACGAGTGACGCTAGGCTCGTCGCCATGACCGTTGCGAAGATCAACGCGACTAAGGACCCCGAACTGGAGAAGCGCTTCGCCGCACGCCAAGGCGCGGCCGACTCCGCTACGGGTTTTCCGGGTTCGAGGGCGAAAGCCCGGGCCACGCGGTGACACCTCAGCTTGACCGCGCCGCAGAGCTGATCGACAACGCCGACGCCGTGCTCGTGTGCGCGGGAGCGGGCATGGGTGTCGACTCCGGTCTTCCCGACTACCGCGGTAACCAGGGTTTCTGGCGCGCGTACCCGCCCTACGCGCGTCTCGAGCTCGACTTCACCGCGATCGCCGATCCGGCCCACTTCGTCAGCGACCCCGAACTCGCCTGGGGTTTCTACGGGCACCGCCTTGATCTTTATCGCAATACCGTGCCTCACAAGGGTTTCGATGTCCTCAGACGGCGGAACGCGCGAGTGTTCACTTCCAATGTGGACGGTCAGTTCCAACGGGCGGGCTTCATCGATGTCGCCGAGGTGCACGGCACGATCCACTGGCTGCAGTGCCTCGTACCGTGCACCGACCGCATCTGGGATGCCCACGACACCCACGTCACCGTCGACCCGGAAACCATGCGCGCGGTCGGGCCACTTCCCCGTTGTCCGGACTGTGGCGGCCTTTCCCGGCCCAACATCCTTATGTTCGGCGACCACGGCTGGATCGCGCACCGCAGCCAGACCGGGCTTGACGATTTCAGCGCGTGGCGGCGGCGCAACCGGAACATCGCCGTGATCGAGATCGGCGCGGGCAACGCCGTTCCCACCGTGCGCCGTCAGGCCGAGTTGGCGAGCGCGGCGAGTGGCGCGCTGATCAGGATCAACCCGCGCGAGTCCGAAATCCGCCATGGACGCGGTGTGTCGATCGCGATGGGCGCCGCCGAAGCATTGGCCGAGATCGAGGCCAGACTCGACTAGCGGGTCACTCGGGCAGTATCAGTTCGGTCAGCAGCGCGTTGTGGTCGCTGCCCGGCAGGTCGTACACGGCCGAGGTGGGCACGCCGATTCGCCGATCCACCAGCACGTGGTCGATCGTCACCGGCGGCCCGAACGGGTATTGCGACCACGTCGGGCGCAGTGCCTCGCCCGCGAGTTCGGCGCCGTCGAAGTAGCCGCGGTCCAGCACCGCGTTGAGCGCGCGGTGGTCGAGGGTCGCGTTGAAGTCGCCCGCGAGGACGCGGGGGCGGTGGCTGGTGTCGCTGCCCGGCAGCGCGGCGAGTTCCCGGTTCCAGGTGATCCGGTCGCGCTCGCTGCCGACCGGCGGCATCGCGTGCACCGCCATGATCTCCAGGTCCACCGCCCCGGACAGGTCGACGACGGCGGCCGGGTGCTGGAACGACATCGGCTCATCGATCAGCACGATCTGGCGCAGCGGAACCTTGGCCATCAGACCCGCGCCCGAGCCACCGGCCTGCTCGCGCAGCACCCGGTACGGCAGCAGTTCACCGAGACCGGCCTGGTCGAGCGCGTCCACGCTGGCGGGGGTCAGTTCTTGCAACGCCAGCACGTCGACCCGCGCGTCGCGGACGAGGTTGACCAGCGTTGTCGCGTCGGCCTTGCCGAGTAGCAGGTTCGCCGTCATCACCCGTACCCGCTGGCCGTCGGGCATGGGCTCGCCGTCGCCGAGTGAGCGCGGGACGAGCAGCACGCCCAGCGCGATCGCCTGCACGAGAGCCACCAGGGACAACATTCTGCGTCCCAACACGAGCGCCAGCAGGCACACGAGCAGAGCGAAACCGGCGATGTACGGGGTCAACGCCAGTGCGGCCACGGTGAAGCGGTTGCCGTCGAACCCGCCGAGCCGCAGCACGGTCAGGCCGGTGAGCGCGAGCACCAACAGCAGCAGTACCGCCGTCACCCACCGCCTGCGGCGACGCTTCGGCGGCTCGACGGCCTCCTCCTGGTACTGCTCAGCGACCACACCCATGTCCCAAGGATGCACTGCCGAGCGACAGCACGCTGCGCACTGCCTACTCGGTTTCCACAACGTCTTCACCCTGGAGAGCGACTCCGGCCCCCGGCAGATCGCTCCGGACAGAGATCGAGGGCGGCCCCCACACACTCGGGAACCGCCCTCGATGTCAAGCGCCTGGATCAGTCCTGCGACTCGCCACCGGTCTCACTCGTACCGGCGTCCGGCGTGGTGGCCGACAACTCCACCGGCGGGGTGTCCGGGACGACGCTGGGCTTCTGCTCGCCGCGGAAGACGAACTTGGCCTTGTCGACCGTGTTGTCCTCGCCATCCCATTCCTCGACGTCGCCGAGGATGATCTGACCAGGGTTCAGCTCGCCGAAGAGGATCTTCTCGGAGAGCTGGTCCTCGATCTCGCGCTGGATGGTCCGGCGCAGCGGCCGAGCGCCGAGCACCGGGTCGAACCCGCGCTTGGCCAGGAGCAGCTTCGCCTTCTCGGTCAGCTCGAGGGCCATGTCCTTGTTCTTCAACTGCGTTTCCACGCGGGTGATCATCAGGTCGACCATGGTGATGATCTGCGGCTCGGTGAGCTGGTGGAAGACGATGATGTCGTCGATGCGGTTGAGGAACTCGGGACGGAAGTGCTTCTTGAGCTCGTCGTTGACCTTGTTCTTCATCCGCTCGTAGTTCGAGCCGTGGTCGTTGCCACTGGTGAAGCCCAGGCCGACGGCCTTGGAGATGTCCTGGGTGCCCAGGTTCGACGTGAAGATGATCACGGTGTTCTTGAAGTCGACCGTACGGCCCTGGCCATCGGTCAGGCGACCGTCCTCCAGCACCTGCAGGAGCGTGTTGTAGACCTCCTGGTGCGCCTTCTCGATCTCGTCGAACAGCACGACCGAGAACGGCTTGCGCCGCACCTTCTCGGTGAGCTGGCCACCCTCCTCGTAGCCCACGTACCCGGGAGGGGCACCGAAGAGCCGCGACGCGGTGTAGCGGTCGTGGAACTCGCCCATGTCGATCTGGATGAGCGCGTCGTCGTCGCCGAACAGGAAGTTCGCCAGCGCCCTGGACAGCTCGGTCTTACCGACACCGGACGGACCGGCGAAGATGAACGACCCGGACGGGCGCTTCGGGTCCTTCAGGCCCGCCCGCGTGCGACGGATCGCCTGGGAGACGGCCTTGACGGCCTCTTCCTGGCCGATGATCCGCTTGTGCAGCTCGTCTTCCATGCGCAGCAGCCGGGAGGTCTCCTCCTCGGTGAGCTTGAACACCGGGATGCCGGTCCAGTTGGCCAGCACCTCGGCGATCTGCTCGTCGTCGACCTCGGCGACGACGTCGAGGTCGCCGTCCTTCCACTGCTTCTCCCGCTCGGCCTTCTGGCTGAGCAGTTGCTTCTCGTTGTCGCGCAGCTTCGCGGCCCGCTCGAAGTCCTGCGCGTCGATCGCGGACTCCTTGTCCCGACGCACGTTCGCGATCTTCTCGTCGAACTCGCGCAGGTCCGGCGGAGCGGTCATCCGACGGATGCGCATCCGCGCGCCCGCCTCGTCGATGAGGTCGATCGCCTTGTCCGGCAGGAACCGGTCGTTGATGTACCGGTCGGCCAGCGTCGCCGCCGCCACCAGCGCCGAGTCGGTGATGGTGACGCGGTGATGCGCCTCATACCGGTCGCGCAGGCCCTTGAGGATCTCGATGGTGTGCTCGAGGTTCGGCTCGCCGACCTGGATCGGCTGGAAGCGTCGCTCCAGCGCCGGGTCCTTCTCGACGTACTTGCGGTACTCGTCGAGCGTGGTGGCGCCGATGGTCTGCAGCTCGCCTCGGGCCAGCATCGGCTTGAGGATCGATGCGGCGTCGATCGCGCCCTCGGCGGCACCCGCGCCCACCAACGTGTGCAGCTCGTCGATGAACAGGATGATGTCGCCGCGGGTCTTGATCTCCTTGAGCACCTTCTTCAGGCGCTCCTCGAAGTCACCGCGGTAGCGGGAACCGGCGACCAGCGAACCGAGGTCGAGGGTGTAGAGCTGCTTGTCCTTGAGCGTCTCGGGCACCTCGCCCTTGACGACCATCTGCGCGAGCCCCTCGACGACGGCGGTCTTGCCGACGCCGGGCTCGCCGATGAGCACCGGGTTGTTCTTGGTGCGCCGCGACAGCACCTGCATGACCCGCTCGATCTCCTTGCCGCGGCCGATGACCGGGTCGAGCTTGCCCTCGCGGGCGGAGGCGGTCAGGTTGCGGCCGAACTGGTCGAGCACGAGCGATGAGGACGGCGTGCCTTCGCCGCGACCGCCGGTCTCGGCGGACTTCTCGCCACCCTGGTAGCCCGACAGGAGCTGGAGCACCTGCTGGCGGACCCGGTTGAGGTCGGCGCCGAGCTTGACCAGCACCTGGGCCGCGACACCCTCGCCTTCGCGGATCAGCCCGAGCAGGATGTGCTCGGTGCCGATGTAGTTGTGCCCGAGCTGCAGCGCTTCGCGCAGTGACAGCTCCAGCACCTTCTTCGCCCTCGGGGTGAAGGGGATGTGGCCGCTTGGCGCGTGCTGGCCCTGGCCGATGATCTCCTCGACCTGTTGCCGCACGCCTTCCAGCGCGATCCCCAACGACTCGAGCGCCTTGGCCGCGACACCCTCACCCTCGTGGATCAAGCCCAGGAGGATGTGCTCGGTGCCGATGTAGTTGTGGTTGAGCATCCTGGCCTCTTCTTGGGCCAGGACGACCACCCGCCTCGCGCGGTCGGTGAACCTCTCGAACATTCGCACTCCCTGACTGCTGCGCCGGCGGCCCTTCTCCACTTCCTTCGAGTGGATTCAGCACCGTGTGACCACTGTAGTAGGCGCGACGGCCCGGCTCAGTGCCACTCAAGCCCTGAGCCTGCCGACACGCGTCGTTCGGCCATCCGTACCCCACCTACAACGTGCGATGACCGGGTCGGATTCCGCGTGGAGCGGTCTGTCCGCTCAGCGCGAACACGACACGACCGGGGACAGTTTCGCCCCGTTGGCCCAGCCGACCGGCCCCTGCGGACCATCGTCGATAAGGTTAGCCAAACCTTACTCCATCGATGGAGGGCGACCATCGTGTCCGATCACCCCGGTGTCCGATGACGACCGCGCACAGTGTCGCCAAGATCGCGGGCGAGCGCCACGGGTACCTCGCCGACTCACTCTCCCGCGTCGACCGACGACAGGAGCGAGCCGAGATCCGGTTCGGCCTGCCCACCTCGGGCGCGGACGCCTGGATCTCGTGCGCGGACTTCCTCGCCACGCCGGAGGCGATCCCCCGTTGGCGGGAGGGTCTGACCGAGTGGCTGGTCGACACCTACGGCGAGTCACCCGATCGGACGACTGCCGGTTACGTGATGACCTGGTACCTCACGATACCCGGCTACGTGGCCGGACTGCTGTTCCACCACGAGCGTCGGGTGCCGTCGCTGCGGCCGGAGGACCTCGCGTTCCGGATGGCCGAACCACGGCCGCACCCCGACGGAACGGCCGTGCTGTCGCCCGAGTTCGCCTGTTTGCCCGACGACCCGGCCGCGGGCACCCCGGCGGCGACCGTGGTGGCGGACGAGCGCGGGTTGGCCGCGCTGCTGCGTGACCGGTTCATCGCACACGCCACCCGATTCGTTGACGTTTTCACTCCGCAGGTGCGTCTTGGCAGACACATGCTGTGGGCGGCGGCCACCGACGTCCTGGACAACGCGCTGTGGCTCTCCGGTCGCTACGGGGGCGACGAGGCGGCGGGCGCGCTCGACGCGGGCCTGGTTCTCAATGCGCGGCATTCCCCGCTCACCTCGGCGTCGACTCTGCGCACGGTCTCCGACGAAGCGGGCCGGGCCCAGTGGACCAGGCGCCGGGAAAGTTGCTGTTTCCACTATCTGATCACCACGGGGCAGGGCACTTGTGGCACCTGCCCCAGGTTGTGCCGCAAATCCTGAGCCCGCGCATCCGAAGTGCATAGCCGAGTGCCGAGTGGACGAAAACCGACAAGCCGGTGGCCCAGTGAATGATCCGATTCACGCACTATCCACCGGGCCACCGAGCGAACGATGGAGCTATTCGCCTCAGCGCGCGAGTCCATTCCGCCGAACGACGGGCATGGAAGTGACGCGGCTAACAACCGGGTGCGGAAAACGCAAGGGGCTGCCGACCGTAGTCGGCAGCCCCTTATTGCGTTCGAGCGGTCAGGCCTGCTCGTTGTACGCGTCAAGAACCTCGGACGGGATTCGTCCCCGGTCGGACACCTTCATGCCCTGCTTGCGCGCCCACTCACGAATAGCCTGGTTCTGCTCCCGGTCGGCCGTTGCGGTGCGCGGAGCGCGACCAACGGTCACCTTCCCCGGCGCACGCTTGCGACCGCCGGAACGGCGAGCGTGGTCGACGAAGTCGGCAAGTGCCTCACGCAGGCGTTCGGCATTGTCCGAAGACAGATCGATGGTGTACGCGGCTCCATCGAGACCGAACTCAACGGTCTCTTCGGCCTCAGAACCATCCAGGTCGTCGACCAGCGAAACCGTGACCTTCTGCGCCATATACGCCTCCTCAGGCTGAATGTGCCGGCTCATTGAGCATCTCGGCCACTGGTAGAAATACTCCTGACAGGAAGGTTAGCGCAAATCACGACGATTGCGTTAGTACCCGATACCCGGGCGAGTCATTCCGGGCGAACCAGAGGGAAGAGGATCGTCTCCCGGATGCCGAGGCCGGTGAGCGCCATCAACAGTCGATCTATGCCCATTCCGGTGCCTCCACTCGGCGGCATTCCGTACTCTAGCGCACGCAGAAAGTCCTCATCGAGACCCATCGCCTCGTCGTCTCCGGCCGTGGCAAGCCGCGCCTGATCCTCCAACCGCGCCCGTTCGACGACCGGGTCGACCAGTTCGGAGTATCCGGTGGCGAGCTCGAATCCGCGGATGTAGAGATCCCACTTTTCGGCGATCCCGGGCAGACTGCGGTGCTGCCGGGTCAACGGCGAGGTTTCAATCGGGAAATCCCGCACGAAAGTGGGCGCGTACAGGTGGTCGCCGATGAGGTGCTCCCACAGTCCCTCGACGAGCTTTCCGTGGCCGTGCTTGGGATCCGGGTCGAGGTCGACCCTGGCCGCGTGCTCGCGCAGCGACTCGATCGATGTGTCCGGGGTGACCCCTTCACCCAGTGCTTCGGAAAGCGACCCGTACATGGTCAGCGTGGTCCATTCGCCGGACAGGTCGTACTCCGTGCCGTCCTGCAGAGTCACCACCTGGCCGCCGAACACCGCATCCGCCGCCTCCTGGACCAGTTCCCTGGTCTGACGGGCATTGACGTCGTAGGTGGCGTATGCCTCGTAGAACTCCAGCATCGCGAACTCGGGCGAATGGGTGGAATCGCTGCCCTCGTTGCGGAAGTTGCGGTTGATCTCGAAGACCTTCTCGATGCCGCCGACGACGCAGCGCTTGAGAAACAGCTCGGGGGCGATGCGCAGGAACAGATCCATGTCCATCGCGTTCGAGTGGGTAACGAACGGCCGGGCCGCCGCGCCGCCGGGCATCGTCTGCAGCATCGGCGTCTCGACCTCGATGAAACCCCGGCGATGGAAACCGTCGCGCAACGATCGCACCACGGCCGAACGCATCCGCACGGTGTCGCGCGCCTGCGGGCGCAGGATCAGGTCGACATAACGCTGCCGAATCCGCGTTTCCTCGCTGAGCGCCTTGTGCGCGACCGGCAGCGGTCGCAGCGACTTGGCGGCCAATTGCCAGCCGTCGGCGAGAACCGAGAGTTCGCCGCGGCGCGAGGTGATGACTTCACCGGAGACGAATACGTGGTCCCCAAGATCCACATCAGACTTCCACGCGGAAAGGCTCTCCGCGCCGACCCCGGCGAGACTCACCATGGCCTGAAGTTCGGTTCCGTCGCCTTCGCGCAACGTGGCGAAGCAGAGCTTCCCGGTGTTGCGCAGGAACATGACCCGACCGGTCACCGCGACCTTGTCCCCGGTCGCGGTATCGGTCGGCAGTTCGGAATACGACTGGCGGACCTCGGCGAGGGTATGGGTACGCGGAAGTTCGACCGGGTAAGGATCGCTCCCGGCGGCGATCAGCCGTTCCCGCTTCTCCCGACGGACCCTGATCTGCTCTGGCAGGTCGTCGTCGGGTGAGGCGGAGTCCGGTAGCTGTTCGTTCACGGGGGAAGAGTACGCAAGAGAGGCTTCTCCCTAGTGAACCGGTATCCGGGCCACGCGTTACGGTCGATTCATGCACAGGTCGGACTTGTACGCGCGGAGGGCGAGTTCTTTCGGCGCCAATGCGCAGGCGTATGCCGAACACCGGCCGGACTATCCGGCCGAGGCGATCGAATGGATCATCGATGACCGAGGGCGCGTGTTGGATCTCGGGGCGGGCACGGGAAAGCTGACCGCCGGGCTGCTGGCGTTCGGGGTGGAGATCGTCGCGGTCGAGCCGGACGCGGCGATGCGGGCCGAGCTGACCGCGCGGTACCCGGACGTGCCCATCCGGGACGGGAACGCCGAACACATCCCGCTTCGGGACGGGTCGGTCGAGGCCGTGATGGTGGGTCAGGCGTTCCACTGGTTCAACACGCCCGAGGCGATGTCGGAGATCGCCAGGGTGCTCAAGCCCGGAGGGGTGTTCGGTGCCCTGTGGAACGCCGACGACGAGTCGGTTCCGTGGGTGCGCGGGATGATGGAACTGGCCTCGACATCGCTCGGCGGGTTGGGGTCCACCGGCGATCGCCCGGTGCCCTCCCATGAACTGCTCGCGGCCGCCGAGACCGCCGAGTTCCGGCACTCGCAGCGGCGGACCGTGGAGTCGATGATGACGACGCTGGGGACGCACTCGCACATCGCCGTGTTGGACGACGCGGAGCGGACCACGGTGGTGGACCGGGTGCGTCGCTACCTGGAGATGCGGATGGAGACGGCCACCGGGGAGTTCGACCGACCGCTGGTGACCACCGCCGTGCGAGCCGTGCGACGGTAGTCAGCGGGTGTTGCGTTCGAACACCAGGCGCAGACCTCGCAGCGTGAGGTCGGGGTGGTGGTGTTCGATCGACTCGGTCTCGTCGACGACCAGCGGGGCCAGGCCGCCGGTGGCGATGACGGTGATCGGGCCCGAATGGCCGGTGCGGGCCAGCTCCCTGGCGATCCGGGCCACCAGCCCGTCGACCTGGCCCGCGAACCCGTACATGATGCCCGACTGGAGGCATTCCACGGTGTTCTTCCCGATCACCGAGCGGGGACGGACCATCTCGACCTTGCGCAGCGCCGCCGCCCGGGCCGCCAGCGCGTCGACCGAGATCTCGATCCCCGGCATGAAGACGCCGCCGAGGAACTCGCCCTTGGCCGAGATGACATCGATGTTGGTGGACGTGCCGAAGTCGACGACCACGCAGGCGGTGCCGAACAGGTGGTGGGCGGCCAGGGTGTTGACCACTCGGTCGGCGCCCACCTCCTTGGGGTTGTCCACCAGGAGGGGGACGCCGGTGCGTACACCCGGCTCCACGATCACCCTCGGCACGCCGCCGTAGTACGTGCCGAGCATGGTCCGCAGTTCCCGCAGGACCGCGGGCACGGTGGACAACGCCGAAATGCCCGTAACCTCGTCCGCGTGCGCGCCCAGCAGGCCCCGCATGGTGAGCGCCAGCTCGTCCGCGGTCATCCGGGTGTCGGTGCGCATCCGCCAGTCGCGCAGCAGTTCGCGGCCTTCGTGCAGGCCCAGCGCGATGTTGGTGTTGCCGACATCGATGGTCAGGAGCACGGGTCAGCTCTCGGCGGCGAGCAGGGCATCCAGTTTCGCCGCGTCGATGGTCTCGGCGGGCGGTTCGACCGTGGCCGCCCCCGTGCGCAGACCTGAGCCCTCCGGGGCGTGCCCGGCGTCGACCCCGAGGTGGACGATCTTGTTGTCGGCGTCCACGAAGACGACCTTCGGCTCGTGGGCGGCGGCTTCCGCCGACTCCATCAGGCCGTAGGCGATCAGGATGACGATGTCCCCGGGGTGGACCAGGTGCGCGGCGGCACCGTTGATGCCGATCACGCCACTGCCGCGCTCCCCCTCGATGACGTAGGTCTCGATGCGGGCACCGTTGGTCACGTCGACGATGGCGACCTGCTCACCGGGCAGCAGGTCGGCCGCGTCGAGCAGGACGGGGTCGATGGTGACCGAACCCACGTAGTGCAGGTCGGCCTGCGTGACCGTGGCGCGGTGGATCTTGGACTTCAACATCGTGCGAAACATCGCGGACCTCGCTATCGGCTCGGCGTGTGGATCAGGACGGGGGCGTTGTCGATGAGGCGGGTCGAGCCGAGCCGCGCGGCCACGAGCAGCCGGGCGTCCCCCTCGGTCGGGGCCGGCCCCAGGTCGAGGCCGCGAACCTGGAGATAGTCGACGCTCAGTCGCGGCGTCTGATCGAGGACGGCCTGAGCCGCGTCGAGGACCGCCTGGGCGCCCTGGGCGCTGACGTGCGCGCCCGCGGCGAGCGCGGCGGACAGGGAGACCGCGGCCGCCCGTTGGCCCTCGTCGAGGTAGGCGTTGCGTGAGGACAGGGCCAAGCCGTCGGATTCGCGAATTGTCGGAACGCCGATGACGTGCACGTCCATGTCGAGGTCGCGGACCATCTTCTTGATCAGGACGAGCTGCTGGTAGTCCTTCTCGCCGAAAAGCGCGTAGTCGGGGCGGACGATGTTGAACAGCTTCGCCACCACCGTCAGCACCCCGGCGAAATGCCCCGGCCGCACAGCGCCTTCGAGTTCGTCGCCGAGCGGGCCGGGGTGCACGGTGACCTGCGCGCCGGGCGGGTAGATGGCCTCCCGTTCCGGGGTGAGGACCAGGTCGACGCGCTCCTGCTCGCAGACGGCCAGATCGGCTTCCAGCGGGCGCGGGTAGCGCTCGAAGTCCTCGCCGTCGCCGAATTGCAACGGGTTGACGAAGATCGAGGCCACCAGCACCGTGTTCGGGATGCGGCGAGCCCGCGAGAGCAGCTCGCGGTGCCCGTCGTGCAGGGCGCCCATGGTCGGCACGAACGCGATCTTGCGGCCGGTGGCGCGCAGCACCCTGGTGACCTTCGCCAGCTCCTGCGGTCCACTGTGGACGTGCAGTTTCCCTGCGGTGAAACGGGTTGACGTCATCGAGTGCTCTCTCCGGTGTCCTTGATGGCGGCTTCGACCGCTGGCACGAGGTCATCGCGCAGCAGACCGGCCGCGCTCGCCCGTTCCGCGGTGCGCTCGGCCAGCGCCCGGTACGCGGGCAGCATCTCGGAGGCGTGCTCGGCGAGCACGCGCACGTGTTTGCGCACGGTTCCGGCGTCACCCCTGGCCACCGGCCCGGTGAGTGCCCGGTCGCCGTGGCGCAGCGCGTTGTCCAGCGCGGCCGACAGCAGCGGGGCGATCAGCCGTTCCGGCATGCCCACACCGGCCCGGCGCAGCAGGTCTGTGGCCTCGCCGACCAACGTGACCAGGTGATTCGCGCCGTGTGCGAGTGCGGTGTGATAGAGGGGGCGGACGGACTCGGGCACCCGGACCGGCTCGGCGCCGATCTCGACGACCAGCGCCTCGGCGACGTTCCACGCGGCCTCGTCCCCCTCGGCCGCGGTCACCCCGAAACCACACGCGGCGATGCGTTCCAGGTCCTCCGCGCGGCCGGTGAACGTCATCACCGGGTGCAGCGCGAGACCGAGCACTCCTTGTTCGATCGCGGGCGCGAGCACGTCGACGCCGTGCGCGCCACAGGTGTGCAGAACGATCTGGCCCGGCCGTAGCGCACCCGCGGCGGCGAGACCGCGGACCATTCCGGGAAGGACATCGTCCGGCAGCGCCAACAACACCAGGTCAGCGGCTTGGGCGACCTCGTCCGGCGGGCGGATCGGGACATCGGGGAGCAGCAGCTCAGCCCGGCGCAACGACGCCTTCGAGACCCCGGACGCGGCGACGACGGTGTGTCCCGCCCTGGCCAGCGCGGCCCCGAGCACAGCGCCGACGCGCCCCGCCGACACCACCCCGACAGCCAACCGCGCGGGCCGATTCACGAGGTGAACCTGTTCTGCGGCATGACTTGTCTGCTCCCTACCTCGTTCCAGTCCCGCTTTCGGCACGGGTACCGGACGACGACGCGAGCGTAACTCTCCGCCGAAAGCACTGAGGCATTCGGGTGACGAGCTTCACCGGGCCACCGGGTCCCGTACTCCACCGAGCTACCGATCGGACACAGATTCCGGCGACCTCGCCGCACGCACCGCGGCCGACCGCTTCGTCCGCACAGCCGCGATCAACGTGTCCTGCCGCGCCTCGACGTCCGGGCCCGCGGTGCCCCGGTCGATCGCGTGCCGCAGGAATGCCAGCTCACTCACCGCTGCCTGGTACTCCCCCACTTTGTCCGCGGCGGTTTTGCCCGCGGCGGCCTTGACGTCCCTGCGCCACTTCCGGCGCCCGGCCAGGCTGCTGAGCAACTCGACCTCGGAAGCCACGATCAACTGCGCGGCCACCATCGTGTCGAGTGCGCCCGCCACGATCCGCTGCTCACGTTTGCGGTGCCAGTGGACGAACAGGGAGACCACGGCGAATAGGGGGACCATCACCAGGAAGTACACGCTGAGGAACGTGGACGCGCCACCCAGTGTCGCCGCGCCGTTCCACAGGGCGTGCAGGACGACAGCGGCCAGGTAACCCAACAGGGGCGCCACCACCCGGATCTTGCCGGACGAGGACCTGGCGGCGATCCCGATGCCGATCCCGATCATGGCGGTGAACAGCGGATGGGTGAACGGTGCCAGGACGCCCCGCAGGATGAAGGCGGCGATCACCCCCGGGGACGAGCTGTCGCCGAAGCCGTACTCGTCGAACGCGCGACCGAAGTAGTAGATGTTCTCGGTGAAGGCGAACCCGGCGGCGACGAAACCGGCGTAGACGATCCCGTCGACAACACCGTCGAACTCGTTGCGCAGGAACAGGAAGATGCCGAGGACGAACGCCCCCTTCACCGCCTCCTCGAACAACGGCGCCGACACGAGCGCGCTGATCTTGTCGCCTTGGCCGTTGCCGAGCAGCAGGTCTCCGACGACCTCCGCGGTGTTGTTGATCAGCAACGCGGTGACCGTCGCCACACAGGCGCCCCACCCGAACGCCAACCACAGCAACCGCGCGGGCTCCGGCTCCCACCGGTCCATCCACAAGAAGGCCGCGACGACCGGCCCGACCGGCAACAGGGCGGCCCCGATCCCCACCAGCTCGGCAAGCAACCCGACCCTGGCGGTACTGACTGCGATGAGGACAAGTCCACACCCGGCGAGCAAGAGGAGACCGACCATCGGTGCGAGCACCGTGAGCCGACGTGAGGCCGGCTGACGTGCGTGCTGTTCAGACACGGAAAGTGATCTTACGGCGATCCTGTGTCGATCAACCAAACGTGACCGCTCAGGGCCATGTCAGTGGATGCGGGAGCCGATCCGTCGGACGTCCACGATTCACCGGGCGGCTCATTTCGTGGCCTGACAAGCGAATGTGGGTGTACCGCGCCTGCACGGGTGTCCGGTGATCGGAAGACACGAACTGTCCGATGAGGAACGGGGGTGGTCGCTAGCCGTCTTCGTCGCGGCGACGGCGACGGCGGGGACTGGCCGCGGCACCGTGGGCGGCGAGAAGTTCGGACACCGATTTGCCCGCCGCGTGTGAACCTTCCGGCTC
>JALZNB010000618.1 GCA_030857905.1 Actinomycetota bacterium | reverse complement strand
GACAAGTACCCACTGATCACGCAGGCGCACCACAGGTCGATGGGACTCGGCGAGCCGGTTCATCTCGTCGGCGGTCAACGGCCGGTCGCCGAGCGCGAGCCGCCAGTCGAACGCCAACGCGTTGTCGCCGCCCAGAACCGATCGCAGATCCGACGGCGCCGCCGACTGGCCGATCACCGCTGTAGCCGTCAGCGAGCCGAGCAATTCCTTGGGCCAGTGCACTTCGACACCGGCGGCGGCCAGGCGCGGCGCCTCGGCGAACAGGTCGCCCACATCGGCGTCGTCCAGCACGAGCCGGTCGGGAATGGCTTGGGACAACAGACGATCCAGCGTCGGCCATGCCCGCGAGGACCGCCGAAGCGCCGTCGTCACCTCGATTCTCGCGTTCGCCCCCAGCCCGTGATCCGCGCGTTCCCACAGCTCGGTCACATCGACCACAATCGAGGGGTCGGCCAGCGAATGTGCCTGCACGACAGCGTGGAAGGCGCCGGTCGCGTACTCCGCTCCTGGCACCTCCAGCCTCAACGAGATCCGCACGCCCGCGTCGAGGCCCGCGGACAGCTCGTCCGACCAGGCACGCAGCCGAGGCACCCGATTCGGGGTCTGCGAAGCGAACACCGGTCCCCCGGCGGCCAGCGCGGACGCCGCCGAGCGGGGCATCGCGTCGGCGACCGCGTCCAGGAACCCACGGACCATCTCGTCGGCGTCGGCGAGTTCCGGTTTGGGCCGGTCTGGCACGGGCACCGCACGGGCGTCGGCAGGCATGGCGTCGACCAGTTCCCGGACGCGCGTGGCATCGGCCTGGTCGAGCGGTCCGGCCCGCCAGGCGTCGAAGCCGCCCGCCGAGACCCCGGGCACGATGCGGCCCCGGGCCACGAGGTGCAAGGCGACCAACACGGCGGCACCCCAGAAGGCGGTGGACGGGTGCCCACCAGCGCGCCGCGCACGGGTGAGCACCGGGATGGCGTCGGCGATCGGCAGTCGGGTCACCGCGACCGTCACCGGACGCACCGAGTCGCCCTCGGGTCGCACGATGGTCAACTGTCCGGGTTCGCCGATTCCGTCGGGCAGATCGCCATGGAAGGCGATCGAGCCGGTGCGCGCCGGATCTCCCGGTTCGAACACCGCCGCGCACTGGGCGAGGCGGGTTGCGGCGTGCGCCGCGATGGTCCCCATGGGCGGTGATTCTCCGTTCGCCGAGCTCGTAGACTGTCCGGTACAGTGTACGAGCGTTCGTCGTACAGCGTACGATACGCTATACGGACAGGAGAACGCGTGGCCGAGAACCGTGAGCCCGCTCGCACGATGGCTTTACTCTGGCGCGCGCCAGGCGAGACAGGACGGGGCCGAAAGTCCGGCCTCACCGTCGACGCCGTCGTCGCGGCGGGTTTGGCCATCGCCGACGAGGTCGGTCTCGCCGACCTGTCGATGCGGCGGGTCGCGGACAAGCTCGGCGTGGGCACGATGTCCCTCTACACCTACGTCCAGGGCAAAGCCGACCTGGTGGCGGCAATGCGTGATCACGTGATGGGCGAGGTCGACGTGCCCGATCCCGCGGCGGGCTGGCGTCCCGCGCTGGAGACCTACGCGCGCCAACTCTGGGCGGTCTACCACCGGCACCCGTGGTTGCTGCTCGCCCCGGCCGCGCACGAACTCCCCGGGCCGAACGAGACCGCGCGGATGGACGGGTTGCTCGGCGTGGCCGAGTCAGCCGGTCTCGACCCCAACGACATGCTGGGCGTCTACCTGGTGATCGATGGGTACGTGCGCGGAATCGCGATGCTGTCGGTCGACTCGCGGCTGGCGTCCCGGCGCAGCGGCCTCACCGAGGTCGAATGGTGGGCGGAGCGCGAGCCGGTGGTCACCGCCTATGTCACCCCGGCGAAGTTCCCGGCGTTGACCAAGGTCGCCGCCGCGGGTGCGTTCGACACCGATGGGTTCGACTTCGGCCTGTACCGCACGCTCGACGGCATCGAAGCGCACATCAGGTCGCTCTGACACGGCCCAGCCAGGCCAAGACGTCGGCGACAGTCGGCACAACCAGCACGTCCGGCGTCGGTGGGCGTCGCACGACAACCACCGGGATACCTAGAGTCTCAGCGGCGTCGAGCTTGGCCACGGTGAGGTTGCCCCCGCTGTCCTTAGTGACCAACACATCTATGCGGTGACGCCGCATCAGCGCGAGTTCACCATCCACTGTGTACGGGCCGCGAGCGAGCAACAGTTCGGCGCGCTCGGGCATCGGACAGTCCGGCGGATCGACGCACCGCACGAGAAACCACAGTGGTGACTCGGCGAACTCCGTCAGTCCCTGTCTGCCTGTCGTCAGGAAAACCCGCTGTCCCAGCGCGGGGAGTGCGTTCACAGCGTCCGCGAGCGAGTCAACCCAATGCCAGTCCGCACGTCCGGCCCAGCCAGGACGGCGCAACATGATCAGGGGCACGCCGACGAGTGCAGCGGCCGAGTCGCTGATCCGCTCGGCGAACGGATGTGTCGCGTCGACGACCGCGTCCACCCCTTCGGCCGCCACCCACGCCGCCAACCCCTCCGGCCCGCCGAATCCGCCGATCCGTACCTCTCCGACCGGCAGTTTCGGGTCCCGCACCCGCCCGGCGAGAGAGGACACGACGGTTACTCCCGGTCGTTCACACAGCGCCGCCGCGAGCGCGCGGGCCTCGCCCGTGCCGCCCAAGACCAGGACCTTCACGCTCACGACCGTTCGCGGGACGCCGAGTACAAGTAGCTGTCACGGAAGCCGACCGGGCTCAGCACCCGGCCAACGATGATCACGGCCGTCCGGGTGATCCCGGCCGCGTGCACCTGCGCCGCGATGTCACCGAGCGTGCCGCGCAAGACAATTTCGTCGTCACGAGAGGCGTAGGCGACGACCGCCGCTGGGCAATCGTCGCCGTAGTTGGGTGTCAGCTCGGCCACGACCTCGTCTACCCGCTGGACCGCGAGGTGCAGCACCATCGTCGCCCGACTTCGGCCCAGTGCCGTCAGGTCTTCCCCCGCGGGCATCGGAGTCGCTCGTGCGGACGTTCTGGTGAGCACCACGGTCTGTCCGACCCCGGGCACGGTCAACTCCTGCCGGAGCGCGGCCGCGGCGGCGGCGAACGCGGGGACCCCTGGCGTGATGTCGTAGGGCACCCCGGCCGCGTCGAGACGGCGGATTTGCTCGGCGATCGCGCTGAACACCGACGGGTCACCCGAGTGCAGCCGGGCGATGTCGTGACCGTCGGCGTGCGCGCGCAGCATCTCGGCGATGATCTCGTCCAACGTCAGGTTCGCGGTGTCGATCTTGCGGGCGCCGGGCGGGCAGAGCGCCAACAGTTCGTCCGGCACCAGCGCGCCCGCGTAGAGACACACCGCCGAGGCGGCGATGATTCGCTGACCGCGCACGGTGATCAGATCCGCGGCCCCGGGACCGGCGCCGATGAACCGCACCGTCATGAGACCACCTGCGCGAACAGCGCCACCGCGACCTGGGAAACGTGCACGATCATGAACTCTCCTTGACCACGCGCCACTGGGTGATCGGCGCCATCGGCCGCCACGTCCTGAACCCGCCCAGCGGCGCCGCTCGACTCACTGTGAACCGCGTCAACTCGCCGCCGATCTCACTCTGCCAGTGCGTCACCAGCGCTTCCGACTCCAGCGTCACCGCGTTCACCACTAGCCGCCCGCCCGGCCGCAGCGCCGCCCAACAGGCGGGCAGCACCCCTTCAACCGTCACGCCGCCGCCGACGAACACGGCGTCGGGCGCGTCCAGCCCGGTCAACGCCCCAGGCGCTGCTCCCCGGACCACGCGCAAGCCAGGCACACCCAGCGCGGCCGCGTTGCGCACCACCCGATCCGCCCGCTCGTCCTTCGCCTCGACCGCGATCGCCGCGCACGCCGAGTGCGTCCGCATCCACTCGATGCCGACACTGCCCGCCCCGGCGCCGACATCCCACAGCAGCTCCCCTGGCTCCGGCGCCAGCGCGGCCACGGTCAGCGCCCTGATCTCCCGCTTGGTGATCTGCCCGTCGTGCTCGTAGACATCGTCGGGCAACCCAGGCGCCCTCGACAACCGCCGAGCGCTGAGCGCGGCGACACAGTCGATCGCCACCACGTTGAGCGCTCCGGCATCACTCGACCAGCCGTCAGCCGTGCCAGTGATGATCCGCTCACCCGGCCCACCCAGTTCGGACAGCACGGTCATCGCGCTCGGCCCGAACCCACGAGCCCGCAACAACGCGGCCACGGCGTCAGGCGTCCGCCCGTTCTCGCTCAACACCAGGACTCGGCGCCCAGGATGGATCACCGCGTGGAGCCGCTCCACCGGCCGCGCCACCGCGCTGACGACCTCGACCTGCTCACTGGCCCACCCCAATCGCGCGCACGCCAACGCGACCGACGACGGATGCGGCACAACCCGCACCTCGGCGAACCGGCTCAGCGTGGCACCGATGCCGAAGAACATCGGGTCGCCACTGGCGAGGACACACAGCACCCGCTCCCGGTATCGCTCAAGCAACCCGGCAACAGCGGGCACCAACGGCGACGCCCACTCGACCCGCTCGGCGACCACGTCGGCGGGTACCAGAGCGAGCTGCCGCGCCGCGCCCACGATCACCTCCGCGGAGGACAACACCTCTCGCGCGTCGGACGTGAGCCCGGTCCACCCGTCCGCTCCGATACCCACCACGGTCACCACGGCCGCACACCGTAGCCGACGCCCCGCTGTGGGCGCCCGCACGCGGACCGAGGTCAGCGACCGCGCTTCACCTCGGCGACGAGAAACGTCAGACCGGTCATCGTCAGCCGCAGCGTCTCACCGCCGGACCCCGACTTGCTATCCCTGATCAGGGGAACATCACCCGCGAACGCAACCTCAACGCAGTCCCCGGTGTTTCCATCACCACTGGCACCACTGCTCCGGCTGGACTTGCGCCACACCAATCGTTCCGGATTCACACTCATGAGTATCAATCACTCCGATCCACCGTCATCGGACGTGTAGGCACTTACCGCCTCCAGAATAACGGCTTTGGAGGCGGTAAGACTCAGAGCGGCCACCTGTTTGCGCGCCCACGCGACCCGATACGCCTCCGTGGCGCTCTTGCGGTCACGAAAGAAAGGATCACCATGACTGCTGACCTGCACCCGGTCGCTCGCCGGGTCGTCATCGAGCCGAATGAGCAGAAACGAACTCCCCATTCCCGGGTAGGCGCCCGCGTTGGTCGGCTGAACCTGGATCTCGACATTCGGGAGGTCGCAAACACTCGCCAGGTAGGCCAACTGTTCCCGCATCACCTCCGAGCCACCCACGGGCAACCGCAACGCGGTCTCGTGGATCACCGCACGCACAGCGGGCGGCTTCGGCTTCATCAGGCTGTCCTGGCGACGCTGACGTACGCCCATCAGTTCCGCGACCATCTCAGGCGGCAACCGCTCACCATTGGATTCGAACAACGCGCGGGTGTAGCGCTCGGTCTGGAAGTAGGCGGGGATCAGATCGATGGTCACCATCAGGATCTCGGCGGCTTCCGACTCCAGTTCCAACAGCGCCCTGGTTTTGACCGTGACGAAGGCGGGAAACGTGCCCTTCCGGTTGCGGGTCTGCTTGGCCATCTCCAGCAGGCCATCGCGTTCGGCCTCGGAGAGATGGTAGGCGTCGGCGAGGACAGTGAGTCTGAGCCGGTTGACCGGGGCCTCACCGTTCTCGATGCGGTTCATCGTGACCGCACTGACGTCGATCAGGTCGTTGGCGTCCTCGACCCGGGTGAACCCGGCGCGCTTGCGAAAACTCCGCAGCGCCGCGCCCAGTTCTCGCCGATTCCCGCTCACGGTCTTCTTCATCGGCATGGCCACCGTCCTCCGATCGGGCGAATTTTGAATACACAAAGCGAAACACTACCGCTTTGCGGTACTTTGGTCGTAGCGAGACGAACCTACACACCGAAGGAGCGGTCCGCATGTCGCATGGATATGTACTGGTCAGTTGGCAAGGAAGCGGTCGCTGCCGGTGGCCGGAAACGGTCACCAGCGAGATGCAACCCCCACAAAGCGGAGATGGTATCGGGTCCGCACTTCGCACCTGGGCCCTGGCGGCACTCCGCGAGACGCGCGCCACCGAGAACGGGGAGTACTCCGCGTTCATCGTCGAGGTGGACCCGGAGAACGCCTTCGACCCGCGACACCTCGAACACGACCCGTACTGCGCCGAGCACATCGAAGACATCGTGTGGTTCCACGAAGCCGAGTACGTCCGGGCCTGCACATGAGTGAGCGGACCACGACCTCGACGGCGGCGACCACCATCGCGAAGAAGCCGACGACGTCCGGGCGTGCGCATGAGTGAGCGGGGACGCACCGGCCTGCCCTTTGCCCGCCGCCGCCGGTCTGCGACGATGCGGGGAAACCGAACAAGACCAAGCAGGGTGCGCGAGGAAACCGGTGTGAATCCGGTGCGGTCCCGCCACTGTGACCGGGGAGTGCCTCTCCCCAGCGTGCCACCGGGAGATTCCGGGAAGGCCGGAGAGGCGCGGCGAGCCGGGAGCCAGGACACTCCGCCCTGCCGAGAACGACCGACCCGGGCGCGGACCCGGAGTGAGGATCGACGGCGTGCTGCCTGTCCGCGAGACCATTCGCCCCCTGGTTGGCGATCCAGTCCCATCCACTCGTCCCCTGGCGGGCCATCAAGTCCCGACCACTTGCCCCCTGGTTGGCGATCCAGTTCCGTCCACGATCGCGGGTGGCGGGGCATGAGTTACCCGTTCTCGGCGGTGGTCGGTCACGACGATCTCCGGCTCTCCCTGCTGCTCAACGCCGTGCACCCCGGGATCGGCGGCGTGCTGGTGCGCGGCGAGAAGGGCACCGCGAAGTCGACCGTCGTCCGCGCGTTGGCGGCGCTGTTGCCCGACACCGCGGTGGTCTCGGGGTGTCGCTTCTCCTGCGATCCGCGGCGACTCGACCCGCGGTGCCCGGACGGGCCCCATGCCGCGGCCGACACCGACATCCGCCGGGCCCGGCTCGTGGAGTTGCCGGTCGGCGCCACCGAGGACCGACTGATCGGTTCCCTCGACCTGGAGCGCGCGCTCACCGAGGGCGTCCGCGCCTACCAACCGGGGTTGCTGGCCGCCGCGCATCGGGGCGTCCTCTACGTCGACGAGGTCAACCTGCTCCACGATCACCTGGTCGATCTGCTGCTCGACGCCGCGGCCATGGGGCGGGCGCACGTCGAGCGCGAAGGGGTGTCGGTGTCGCACGCGGCGGCATTCCTGTTGGTCGGCACCATGAACCCGGAGGAGGGCGAACTGCGTCCACAACTGCTGGACCGCTTCGGCCTCACCGTCGAGGTCCGGGCGGCCCGCGATGTGGACACCCGCACCGAGGTCATCCGCCGCCGACTGTCTTACGAGGCCGACCCGGCCGGGTTCGCCGACCGGTGGTCCACAGCGGACGCGGAGCTGGCCGCGCGAATCATTACCGCGCGCGAGGCGCTGCCCCAGGTCGTCCTGCCCGACAGGGAGCTTCGCCGGATCGCGGCCGTGTGCGCGGCGTTCGACGTCGACGGGATGCGCGCCGATCTGGTGCTGGCCCGCGCCGCCGTGGCCCACGCGGCGTGGCGGGGAGTCGGCGAGGTGTCCGAAGTGGACGTCGAGGTGGCCGCCCGGCTCGCACTGCCGCACCGCCGTCGCCGGGACCCCTTCGACGAGCCCGGCATCGAGCAGAGCCAGCTCGACCAGGCGTTGCGTGACGCGGCCGAAGAAGCCGACCGCGATCGAAACCCCGATCCCACCCCGGACGGTCCCGGCGGCGGCGCGGCCGACTCAAGTGACAGCCCGAGCGACGGCCCGACTGGTGACGCGGCCGACCCAGGCGACAGCTCAACCAGCGGCACGGCCCACCCCGGCGACGACCCGACCGGTGGCCCGGCGCACCCGAGTGACGGCATGGCCGACTGGGGCGACAGCCCAGCCAGCGGCGCGGCCCACTCAGGCAACGACCCGACCGGCGGCCCCATCCCAGGCGGACAGGACACCAAGGCACCCGCACAGGCGGGTGCGGGTAGCGGACAGGCCGCGACACCGGAC
>JALZNB010000607.1 GCA_030857905.1 Actinomycetota bacterium | reverse complement strand
TCATGCTGCTCGACGCGTGCTCGGCGTCGAGGAAGCTCACCGTCTCCATCGGACTGTTGGCCGAGACGGGCACGTCGACCAGGATCAGGTGCACCCCCGCGTCCGGCCCGGTGCGCGCGATCCGGTTCAGTTCGCGGTACTGCTCATCGGGCAGTCGTTCGCCGTTGCCGAAGAGCACCGCGACCCGCCATGGCTCGACCCGCCTGCCCGCCGCGACGCACGCCGCGCGCAGCGAACCCTGGCCCGCGCGCATCGCGTTGGCGTGCACCTTGCGGATGTGGCCCGCGAAATGGGCGAGCAGGTCGTCGAGCCGGGTCGGATCATGCACCGTCATGAGCCCGGCCGCGGTGAGCGGGTGCAGGTTGGGCAGTGGTCCGGTGAGGTGGCCGATGTCCCACAGGTGTACCCGGACGAGACCGGGCGCGAACGTGCCGAGCACCCGCAGCAGCAGACTCTCCACAATGGAATCGACGGCGTTGCGGCTGTCCACGGTGGAGTTGAGTCGGAGATGGCCCACGTCGAGGAACGGGACGGCCAGGGGGAAACCCTGCTCGGGTGAGGCGTGTTCGACCTGGGCCGTACCGATCCGCCACAGGCTCGGTGCCTCGCGGCCGGGATTCTCCCCGACGTGGCCGAGCCACTCGTGCCACGGCCGCCCGGCAGGCCCGGTCGCCTCGCCGTCGACCAGGTCACGGACCGCTCGCAGGCCGTCGCTGTTCCATTCGGCGTAACTGTGGTCGCGGGCGGCGATGACCCGCCTCCACACCGCCTGGAGGGCGTCATCGCGAAGGCTGTCCTGAATTTCCTCGTCGCGGCTCGCCCGGCCGAGTCCGATCCGTTGCACCCGTTGCTCGAAAGCAAGTTGACGTTTGACCGTCTCGGCCCGCAGCCGAGCGCCTTCCGCCGCGCCGAGCGCGCGGCCGAGCACGGTTCGCAAGTCCCGTAGCGCCTGCTCGGCCCGTTGTCTGCGCTCGCCCCTGCCCAGCATCTACAGCCTCATCAGGTAGTCGGTCACCGCGTGCCTGGCGCGCGTGATCATCTCACCCGCGCGGTCCAGGTCGGTGACCGCGGCGTCCAACTCGACCGGGTACCAGTCGTCGTCACCACGGCGTACGGCGAGCAACGCCGCCCGCGCCTCCTCGACCGACCGGGTCGCGGAGGCGGTGGCGAAACCGCTGCGGTCCAAGGCATCGGACACCGCGCGCAGGGCGGCGACCAGCTCCGGGATCGTCAAAGTCGGGCCGCGTAGCCCTCGGCGGATGAGATGCAGGCCTGCACGGTCGCCTGGGCTCCCGCGATCGTCTGCAGCGCCTCGGCCAACATTCCGTGGGCTTGCGCCATGTCGGCTTGCCCGGTGCCCTGGGTGGCGGTCATCAACGCGCTGCGCGCCTCGTCCAGCTGCATCGATGCCTGTGTCATCGCGGCGATTCCCGCTTGTGCCCGCTCGGTGGCCACCGCGATCCCGGCACGGATCTCTTCTACGCCTGCCATGTCTGCACAGGCTAGTGCTGATGATCTCTTCCAGCCGAACCGGGTATGCCCGGCTACTCCGATCGTGTCGGCCGCGTAGGTGATCTTCACCTGGCACACGAGTGACGGGACACCCGTGATCCACACGTAGACGAGTGAACATGCGACTGAGCTTCTGGGCTATGGCTCGTCTCACCCCGGCCCGCTTGACTGGGTGCCATGGGAGACCAATCACAAGAGCCGACCACGATCCTGGTGACCGGCGGCACCGGCAAGACCGGGAGGCGTGTCGTCGAGCGGCTCGCCGACCACGACGTGTCGGTGCGCGTGGGGTCCCGCTCGGGCACCCCGCCCTTTGACTGGGCCCACGAGACCACCTGGGCGCCCGCACTCTCCGGTGTCGACGCCGCCTACATCGCCTACTTCCCCGACCTCGCCTTTCCTGGCGCGGTGGACGCCGTCGCGACGTTCAGTGAGCTCGCTGTCGCCGCGGGAGTCGAGCGGCTGGTGCTGCTTTCCGGCCGCGGTGAGGAAGAGGCCGAGGCCGCCGAGCGCGTCGTGCGTGACAGTGGGGCTCTCTGGACCATCGTGCGCTGTAGCTGGTTCAACCAGAACTTCAGCGAGAGCTTCCTGCTGGACTCGGCCTTGACCGGTGAGATCGCGCTGCCCGTAGGCGACGCCGTCGAACCGTTCGTCGACACGGACGACATCGCCGACGTCGTCGTCGCCGCGCTGACCGACCGGCGTCACGTCGGTCGGCTTTACGAACTGACCGGCCCTCGGCTGCTCAGCTTCCACGACGTCGCGGCCGAGATCACCAAGGCCACCGGCAGCGAGGTCCGCTACATCCCGCTGACCTCGCGGCAGTACGCCACGGTGCTCCGCGACCACGACCTGCCCGGGGACTTCGCCGAGTTGTTCTCCACGATTCTCGACGGCCGCAACGCCCACCTCACCGACGGCGTGCGCCGCGCGCTCGGTCGGGAGCCCAAGGACTTCGCCGACTTCGCCAGGGACGCGGCCGCGTCCGGGGCGTGGGCCACCAACTGACCATGGCGATCAGGAAGGAGTCGGCGATGACCGGGCGACTCTCCGGTGAGCACGGCGTGGACGATTTGCCAGGGCACGTCCACGGCTTCGCTCTGATGCACCGGGCGATGCGGCGGGACGCGCATCGGCTGGTGACCGCGGCACCCACCCTCGCCGCGGACAAGATGGCGAAGGCGGCACGGTGGTGGCACCAGGTCCGTGCCGTGATCGATTGGCACTACCACACCGAGGACGACCTGCTGTGGCCCGCGCTGCGCTCGAAGGTTCCCGCCTTCGCGCGCACCGAGTCGGCCATGCACGACGACCATGCCGCACTCGACGCCGCGATGGACGCGGTCACCTCGGCGCTGTCCGGCGGCGATCGAACGGAACTGGTGTCGGCGGCCGCGCGGTTCGACGCGATCATCCAAGCTCACCTGCGAGCTGAGGAAGACGTTGTGCTGCCGGTGTTCTGCTTCGACATGACCAGGCGCGAATACCTGGCCATCGAACGCGAAGTGATGGCCAGTGCGTCGCCGTCGCTGTTGGCGTTCCTGTTCCCGTGGATGCTCGACAGCTTCAGCCGAGCGGATACGGCTGGGATGATCGCCACAGTGCCGCCGCCGGTGCGGCTGATCGGGATGACGGTATTGCAGTGGCGTTACCAGCGACAGTGGTGCTGGTGGTGACCTGAGATCGTCATGTGGGACAAGCCCACGGCGTCAACCCGCCGCCGCCATCGCGTTGGCGGGTTCGAGGGCGCCCGCCGCGGCTTGGCGGAGGTAGTCCTGTGGACTCGTTCCTCGAACCCGCTTGAACGCCGTGCTCAGGGCGAATGAGCTGCTGTAGCCCACTTTCCGCGCCACCGAACCGATGGTGGCCTCCGGTTCGCGCAACAGGTCGGCGGCCAGCGCGAGTCGGAGACTCGTCAGATAGTTCATCGGCGGCTCACCCACCAGAGCGGTGAAGCGCCGCGCCAGGGCGGCCCGGGACATGCCCGTCTTCGTCGCCAGGCTCGCGACGGTCCAGGGCAGGGCCGGGTCGGCGTGCAGCATCTTCAGTGCCGAGCCGACGATCGGATCGTGCTGGGCGCGATACCAGGCGGGCGCGCCTTCCCCCGGACTGGCGAGCCAGGAACGCAGGACGCTGACCAGCACCAGGTCCAGGATGCGGTCGAGGACCAACTCCTGGCCCGGCTCGGCTTTGAGCATCTCCCTCTCCAGCAGCGACACCAGCGTGCTGTCGCCCGCGTCGATCGGCCGGACCAGTACCGGCGGCAGGGCGCCGAAGAGGCGTTGCCCGATCTCGCGTTGCATCTGGTAGGTGCCGCTGAGCATGATCGCGTCCCCGGCTGGGGCGTCCCCCCAGGTTCGGACGCCGAGGTCGCGTGAGTCGCCGATGTCGTGTCCTTCGACTGTGGCACAACGCTGGCCGGGGTGGATGATCACCTGCGGCGGCGTCGTCGGATGGTCGGCGATCGTGTACGGGGTGGGGCCGCGCATGATGGCGACCTCGCCGGGGCACAACCGGGTCGGCTCGCCGACGTCCGGGATGACCCAGGCATCGCCCTGGGCCATGGTGACCAGGGAGAGCGGTGCGCGGTCCTCGATGCGCATCGACCACGGGGGATTGAGGATGGACCGGAGCAGGAACGCCCCTCGGGCCCTGGGACCGTCCAGCAGACCGGCCAGGGTGTCGTCCGCCAGCGTTCGCATGCGGGCAGTTTAGACGATCGAACATGGGAACGCGGGTAAACCTGCTAGACAGTCTCAGGTTCTCTCGGTTGGCTTGGTGTGCGGTGCGTCGCTCCTGTGAGGAACCGTGGTCGCGGTGGAACACCCTGCGCACCCGTGACTGAGTAGATTCGGTCACACGGTGTACACGAATCCGCCGTCCCCCCGTGGCATTTGGGCATAACCCGGGGATGCTATACAGAACAGAGGACAGCCCTCGAGTCCTTTTCTCCGCGGTACCTGAGGATCCGCACGCCGCCGCCTTCTCGGCGCGATGGCTTCGGTGTCTCCACCAGCCGCATCGACCGTCACCCCCGCAGAAAGTGGTACTTCATGAGCGCGGCAGAACTGTCCCCCTCCCGACAGCGAGAGGGCAGCGACTTCACCGAATTGTCGAAACTGATCAAAAGCGTCGGACTGCTCGACCGCCGTCCCGGCTACTACGCGGTGCGCATCGCGACCAACTTCCTGCTGCTCGCCGGTGCGGTTACCGCGTTCGTACTCCTGGGCGACTCGTGGTGGCAGTTGCTCAACGCGGCCTTCGTCGCGTTCGTGCTGACCCAGTTCGCCTTCATGGGCCACGACGCGGGTCACCGGCAGATCTTCACCGGGCGTCGCGGCAACGACGTGCTCGGATACCTGCACAGCGGCATCACCGGCATCAGCTACCAGT
The DNA here is from genome assembly GCA_030857905.1 of Actinomycetota bacterium. Lineage (GTDB taxonomy): Bacteria > Actinomycetota > Actinomycetes > Mycobacteriales > Pseudonocardiaceae > Actinokineospora. The sequence continues at coordinate 3,674 of JALZNB010000607.1, read as the reverse complement.
GGTGGGTCGGCAAGCACAACAAGCACCACGCCAACCCCAACCACGAGGGCGAGGACCCGGACATCGAGATCGGGGTGCTCGCGTTCAGCCGGGAACAGTCCTGGTCCAAGCAGGGTGTGGCCAGGTGGATCACCCAGCGCCAGGCGTTCCTGTTCTTCCCGCTGCTGCTCACCGAGGCGATCATGCTGCGGATCGCGAGTGTCGAGGCCGTCGCCCGGCGCGAGATCAAGTCCGCCCGGCTCGAAGGCGGGATGCTCGCCGCCCACCTCGTCTGCTACCTGGTCCCGTTGTTCCTCGTGCTCTCGCCGGGCAAGGCGGTGCTGTTCATCGTCATTCACCAGGGACTGATGGGCGTCTACCTCGGCTGCTCGTTCGCCCCGAACCACAAGGGCATGCCGATCATCGACGGCGAGAAGGTGGACTTCCTGCGCAAGCAGGTGCTGACCTCACGCAACGTCACCGGTGGTCCCTGGGTCGACTACGCCCTCGGCGGCCTGAACTACCAGATCGAGCACCACTTGTTCCCGAACATGCCCCGGGCGAACCTGCGTCGGGCTCAGCCGCTGGTGCGTGACTATTGCGAGAGCAACGGCATCCCCTACGCCGAATGCGGCCTGCTGGCCTCCTACGCCCAGGTGCTTCGCCACCTGCACGACGCGGGCGAACCCCTGCGTTCAGGAGCCACCAGGGTGCCCGTCGCCGCGGGCTGATCGGGCACGGCGGCGCTGCTCAGCGCCAGTTCACGGCGCCTCGGGACGGGCGACCCGTCGCCCGTCCCACGCGCGGAAATTCGTCACAGCGTCGAAGCGTTGTTGCGCCGAAGGATAAGTTGGCCGCGGTGGCCGCCAACCGACTGGAGCACTCGCGATGACCGACGGGACCCCTTTCCGGCTCGTCTGCTTTCCACCCGCGGGTGGCTCGTCGGCGACTTTCCGGTCGTGGCGGCTCGGCCTGCCGGACTTCACCATCGACGCGATCGACCTGCCCGGCCGCAATGGCAGGCGAGCCGAACCACCGGCGGGCGACCTGGTCACGGTGGCGGGGAAGCTGGCGAGAACGGTGGCGCGCGACGAGCCGTACGCGCTGGTCGGACACAGCTTCGGCGGGCTGCTGGCCTTCGAGGTCGGCCGCCGGATCGCAGGCGACGGGCTCCCGCCACCGGCGTTCGTGCTGGTCGCGGGCTCGCGTCCACCCCACCACACGTCGTCGCGGATGTTCGCCCCACTGCTGGAGATGAACGACGACGACCTGATCGATGCCCTCGCCGCCATGGGCGCGATCAGTGAGCTGCTCCGCACCACGCCGCTGCGGTCGCTGTTCCTCCCCGCCCTGCGCACCGACCTCGCGCTGATCGTGAGTTACGTCGCCGATCCCGAACACCCGCCGGTGCCGTTGAACCTGGTCGCCTGGCACGCCGACGAGGACGCGCTGGCGCCCGCGGCCCTCGGTATGGAATGGGCCCGCCACACCACCGCGACCTTCACCCACACACCGTTTCCGGGCGGTCACTTCTTCCTGTACGACAATCTGCCGGGGATCGGCGCCGCGCTTCGGGCGTTGATCGGCACGGCCGGTTCTCCTGACGCGGTGGAGCGGGCTCGGGTCACCCGGCCAGCGTCAACATTTGGCTGATCTGCTCGGCGCGCGAGCGCACAACCCGGTCCGCCAGCCGCTTCGCGCCCTCGTTGACGCCCTCGACCAACTCCACCTGCGCCAATTCCACCGCTCCGTGCTGGTGCCCGGTCAGCACGGTCAGCAGTTTCCGCTCGAACTCGCCATCGGCCGCGTCCACCAGTTCCATGGCGGGCACCACCCCGTGATGGCCGTCGGTGTGCGACGAGTGCACGATCGGCTCGCCCCAGGCCGCGAGCCACGCGGTCATCTGCGTGATCTCCGAGCGCTGCGTCGCCGCGATCGCCGCGGCCAAGTCCCGTACCGGCGCGCTCACCGGCCGAGACGCGGCGAGATCGGCCAACGCCACACCCTGCCCGTGGTGGGTGATCGCCTGTTGCAGAAACAGCACGTCGGCGGCGTTGTGCGCGGGTGGAGGCGATCCGCACCCACCCACCAGGACCAGGAGCACCACGAGGCAGGCGTGCCACCAGGAACGCCTGCCCCGACCGCAGGCGAGAGTCACTACGCCCGTTGCCACAGGGCGGGCGTCACGTCCGGCTCCCAGCCCGACAGCGCGGTGTGTCCCTGGACGCAGCGGTACGCGCTGCCGTTGTAGGTCACCTGAGCACCGGTGGCGTACGCGGTGCCCGCGGCCCACGTTCCACCCGCGGGTGGGGTCGTCGGCGGCGGCGTGGTCGTCGGGGGACGAGTCGTGGTGGTCGGGGGAGTCGTGGTCGGCGGGTTTCCGCCGCCGCCGATCTGCAAGTCCACGCACGAGTAGAACGCCATCGGGGTGTCCGCGATGTTCCACACGGCCAGCACCTTCTGCCGTCCGCTGTACCCGCCGAGGTTCACCTGGTGGTTCACGGTGGCACCCGGTTGCGCGCCGCCGTCGTTGAACAACGCGACGCGAGTGTTGCCGATGAAGTACTCCCAGGTGCTGGTGGAGTGCCGCGCGGTGATCACCCACGAGAACGTCAGGCTGTTGCCCACCGAGGTCGCGGGCCAGTTGCGGGAATCGTCGTTGAGTTGGGCGAACTGGCTCAGTCCGGCGTGGCAGTTCTTCTGGCCCTTGGGGCCTTCGACGCTCTGCGGCTCGTAGATGATCGGCCCGCAGTTGCCGACCTTGCCTTGCGCGCACAGTGCCTGACGGCTCGGCGGCGAGGAGATGTAGCCGTGCGCCGCGGCCGGGGAGGCGGGCAGGGCCAACACCACCAATGGCGCGGCCAAGGCACCTGCCAGGGCGGCGAAAAGCGTACGAGGACGTCCCGTTGTGTTCATGTCTGCTCCAGTTCCACCGGGCACGATGGCGCCCGGCGCAGGGTGGACACGGGAGCAGTGGGACGCCTGCCACCCGTCGGACGACGTGCGCCCGAGAGGAACTTTGGTCTGGACCATAACCCCGCGTTTCGCCGGGCGTCAAGACGTTCCGGCCGAGTTGTCGGACCACCCGGATAACCTCCGGTACCTTGGACATCTGTTCGACCAGAAGCCACACGATCCGGGAGCGACCCAGTGACTGCCGAGACCCTCTACGGGGCCGACGACCTGACGCATCTGGAGGGTCTCGAAGCGGTCCGCAAGCGGCCGGGCATGTACATCGGGTCCACCGACAGCCGCGGGATCAACCATCTGTTCAGCGAAGTCGTCGACAACTCGACCGACGAGGGCGTCGCCGGACACGCGACCCGGATCGTCGTCACTTTGCACGCCGACGGCAGCGTCCAGGTCGAGGACGACGGCAGGGGCATCCCGACCGGGGTACACGCCAAGTCCGGATTGTCCGGTGTGGAGCTTGTCCTCACCAGGCTGCACGCCGGTGGCAAGTTCGGCGGCTCCGGCTACAAGACCTCCGGCGGGCTGCACGGTGTCGGCGCGTCGGCGGTCAACGCCCTGTCGCACCGCTTCGACGTCACGGTCAAGCGCGAAGGTCGCCACCACGAGATGTCCTTCGCCCACGGCGTGCCCGGCGTGTTCGACGCGCCGGGGCCCAAGGCGGCGTTCACCCGCCAGTCCGGTTTGCGCGCCGGCGCGCGGATGAAGCGCGGTGAGCCCAGCGG